>CAUZBA010000086.1:0-10351 GCA_963577635.1 Phycisphaerae bacterium | reverse complement strand
ATGGACCTGATCGAGCAGCGGCTGATCGACGTGCAGGCCCCGGCGATCAGCGAGGATCTGCGCGCCGCCATCCGTTCGCATCTGGATGACCCCGTCGCGGCAACGCGCCGCCGTACTGCCGAAGCGCTCAACGGCCTTCGCGACGAGAAGGCGGCACGGATCGTCGCCTGGAGGCTCGGTTCCGGTGCCGAGCAGAACGTGCAGGTGCTGCGCGCCTACCTGAAGCTCCTGCGCAGCGTCCCGCGTCCCGATGCGGTCGAACCGGCCATGCGACTGCTGGGCGATCCGCGATTGAAAAACGAGGCCGCCGACGTCCTTTCCGAAGCCGTGGGTCAGGGGGCGGTCGACGGACAGCGGTGGCTCAACGCGGAGCAGGTCGCCGACGCCAGCCAGCAGGTCCGGCGTCACCTGCGCGGCGCAGAGAAGCCTCACCCCTCAATGATCCGCCTGCTCGGGCGGCTGGCCGAGAGCGATTCCAGGAGGGACTGGAAGTTGATCGCCCGCTACCTCGACAGCGAAAGCGACTCAGTGAAGGACGCCGCGGCCCTAGCCTGGGCCGAGTCCGGTCAGTCGCTGGCGCCCCTGAGTGATCGCGCCCACGACCCGGTGATTCAGCCCTTTCTGTTCGACGCGATCGCGCAAAGAGGGTCGCAGCCGGACACGCTGCTGCGCCTGATCGGCCACCGGCCCGACACGACGTCGCTGCGCCAGGCCTGGGAGCGGGCCGCACTGGCGATGGCGGGCCGTGTCGGCGCTGATACCGTGTTGCGGGCAGATCAGACGCTGGCCCGTGATGAACAGAACACCGACCTGCGCGAAAAGTTTCTCGACGTGGCCATCGGGAGGCTCGTGTCCGGTGCCGGCGATCAAAACGGCGACAGCGCCGACGGCCCCAACGCCTCGCCCAGGCCGGCACACCAGGAGCCGGTGCTGATCGACATCCTTCTGAAACGCGCTGAACTGCACCTGGACAAGGGCAAACCCCAGTTGGCTCTGGCCACCTACCAGCGTCTGGAGGCCCGGGAGAGCGACCCGTTGAATGAGGCCCAGCGAGTGCTGTGTGAGTACGGTCGGCTCCGAAGCCATCTGGCCCTGGGCGACGTGTCGCAGGCCATCGAGCGGGCCGGTCCGATGCTCGCATCAAGGCCCGATGCCGGCGACACCGTCCCAGTCGTGGACCTGCTGCTGGATGCGGCCGAACGCAGCATTGAGGCCGATCATCAGGGCGTGGCTCGGCGGATCTCGGGTCTTTTCCAGGAGCAAGTCATTCGTGATCTAACGCCCGCGGCACGCCAGCGGCTCGACCGCCTGCAGGCTCAACTTCGCCAGGGCGACCGTCCCGCGGGCGCGGCACCCTCCGACACGTCCGAACCGGCCGGGGCCGCCGCGCCCGATGACGCCGACGGGTCGACGGATTCGAACGAATCCTGATCAACCGGTTTCGCTCAAAAGAAAACGGGCCCCGGTTGAAGGGGGCCGCCTTGGGGTCATTCGTTCGTCGGATCTGCGGCGCCCGGCGACCGCGACTCTCATTCATACGCGGCGGCGTCGGCGCAGCATCAGCAGGCTGCCCAGCCCCAGAACGGCCAGACCCGCCGGCTCCGGGATAGTGGTGCAGGTGCGGCTGGGACAGCCACTACACGTTGTCGGCGTTCAAGGGGCCGGAATAGATCACCAGCTTGGCCCAGATCCCTTCAAACTGGTCGGTGGCGAGTGTCGTGCTGGTGTTGCCAAAGCCCCAGAAGTTACCCGCGAGAAGGGAACAACAACTATAGTTACCGTCCTTGCTCGTCTTGACCCCGTCAACGTAGACACTCAGCGTCTGCCCGCGGTTCAGGGAGACGAGCGCGAAGTGGTGCCATTCGCCCCCGGTCATCACCACGTCAGAGAAGTTGGCACGCAGATCGGAGGACCCGCCGTTCCAGACAGCGAAGTCCCCTAAGACGTAGTCGCTGCCGACGTTTCCAGTCACATCAATGGAAACGTCTCCCGGCGACGCCTCGCCGCCACCGGCGACGTTCCAATTGAACAGGAGCACGTCGACGCCGGTCCCGGAGGCGGGTGGCTTCATCCAGCCCGCGAAACTGAATGAGCTCCAGGAAGGGAAGCCAATCGGAAACACATTCGGGCCGAACAGCACGGGGCTGGCATGCCCGGGATTGTGCTCCAGGGCGAAGCCGTGACCCATCAGCGTATCCGTCGACCAGTCGAAAGCGACACCTTCCGTCCCCAGGATGTTGGCGTCGATACCCCCTGTATGCGCAGCCGCAACGTTTCCGCTGCCGTCTTCAAAATCCCAGCTGAAGTCGGGAGGTCCGGGTTGGATCGGGACGGTCCGCGCGCCTTGCGCGAAGAAAGGCATCGCCGCGGCAGCCATGAAGTGTAATGCCCAGATGATGGTCCTCATCCCGGCGTTCCTCAGTTGGCGGGAATTCTCTGCACAGACCAGGCGTCGTCTGCCGCTTCATCCGCGGCGCGGTCGGCGCAGCATCAGCAGGCTGCCCAGACCCAGAACAGCCAGACCCGCCGGCTCCGGGATGTGGTGCAGGTGCGGCTGCGACAGCCACTCCACGTTGTCGTCGTTCAGTGGGCCGGAATAGAGCTCAAGCTTGGCCCAGATCCCTTCGAACTGGTCGGTGGCGAGCGTCGTGCTGGTGTTGCCCATGCCCCAGAAGTCACCAGCGAAAGTAAAAAGAGGTGTGAAGACGCTCTGCTTGGATGTCTTCACCCCATCAATGTAGACATTCATTGTTGCCCCGTGGTTTATGGAAACGAATGCGAAGTGATGCCACTCGTCCACGGTCATTGACACTTCATTGAAGTTGGCATTCTGATGGTATTCGTTCGCCTGAGTCGCCCAGACGTTGAAGTCCTGCAGGTGGTATTGGTCGCCGATGACGCCACCCGAAGTGATGGAAATGTCACCCAACGACCCCTTGCCGGCACCGGCGTCGTTCCAACTGAAAAGAAGGGACTCGTCGCCCGACCCGGCGGAGGACGATGGATTGATCCAGCCCGCGAAACTCCATGACGACCAGACGCCGCCGCCCACGCCGTGGGGAATCACGTTCGGGCCGAATATCACGGGGCTGGCGAGACCCGGATTGTGCTCCAGGGCGAAGCCGTGACCCATCAGCGTATCGGTAGACCAGTCGAATGCGATACCTTCAGTACCCGGAATGGTGGCGTCGACGCCCCCGGTGTTCCACGCCGCGACGCTGCCGCTGCCGTCTTCCAGATTCCAACTGAAGTCGGGTGGTCCGGGCTGGATCGGGACGGCCATGGCCCCCTGCGCGATCAAAAGCATCGCGGCGGCGGCCAGACAGTTCGATGACCTGATCACGGTGACCATAGCATCGCTCCTCTGTTGTTGAGCACTCTCTCTGCGGAGATAGGGAGTCCTACAGCACCTTCATCCCGGACGTTATGCTGGGTCCACCTACGCTCTCTCTGCGAGGGGGGCTCAGGATTCTCTCTTGGCACATGAGATAGTAATCACGGCCAAGGAACCTGTAAAATTGGGCAATCTAGGCCGTATGGACGCCGAATCCGGCTTCCCCTGCGATGCCCGCCACCGACTCTGCCGGCCGGCCAGAGCCACCAACCGCCAATCATCCTGTTGATGATCTATACTCGCTTGCCCGTTTCAGCCCGGAACCGTGCAATGCCCGACCAGACCATCAGCGGCAAGGCGTTCGTCCTCGGCGACGATGTCGACACCGACCAGATCATTCCGGCCGAATACCTCTCGTACAATCCCGCCGACGCTGACGAGCGCCGCTATTTCGGCATGTACGCGATGTCGGGCGTGCCACCGCAGCAATGCGGGCTCCCCGACGGTCACCAGCGGTTCGTGGCCGAATCAGAATTCCACACCCCGTACACGATCATCATCGGGGGCCGGAACTTCGGATGCGGGTCGTCGCGCGAGCACGCGCCCCTGGCGATCCGTGAAGCCGGCGCCGTGGCGGTGGTCGCCGAGTTCTACGCACGCATCTTTTTCCGAAACTGTGTCAACGGCGGGTACCTGCTGCCGTGCGAAAGCACCGAGCGCCTCGTGGACCGGGTCCGCACGGGTGACGAGTGCCGGATCGACGTGGCCTCCGGCACGTTCACCGATGCGACCTTGAACCTCGAAATTTCCCTCAAACCACTGGGTGACGTAAAACCGATCATCGACGCCGGCGGCGTATTTCAGTACGCCCGGCAGACGGGGATGCTGAGCAATGACTGAATTGACGCCGATGGACAGCGCGTACCTGAAGCAGAAGCACGAGGCCGGCCTGCCGTACGATCAGTACGTGCGATCGGGTACGAGCCAGCAATGCGACGATTGGACGAAGGTCTACGAGCAGTGCCAGCTCACCGAAATACAACGGCAGACACTGGGCGCATTCGTGCGCCGACTGAACGTGCTCGCCCTGTCGGGCATCTGGTGCGGAGACTGCGTCCAGCAGGGGCCGCTGATCACCCGCATCGCCGAAGCAGCCCCGGATTCGATCGACCTGCGATGGCTCGATCGCGATGAACACGATGACTTACAGCAGCGGTTGTCGATCAATGCCGGCCACCGCGTGCCCGTGGTCATCTTCTGTGCGGAGGATTACGAGCCGGTCAGCTGGTTCGGCGACCGCTCGATCCACCGGTACCGGGCCATCGCAAAAAAACAACTCGGGCCCCATTGTCCGCTCCCGGGGGCGCCCCTCCCGCAGGACGAGATGCTGGCAACGGTCCAGGATTGGCTCGAACAATTCGAACGCGTGCACCTACTGCTGCGCCTGTCCAGCCGCTTGCGCCAGCAACACGGAGATTGAACGGAGATTGAGACGTCCAACCCCGCGGATGGATGAATCGCCCCGGCTCGCGTGCGGCCGTTCGCGGCGTTCGTTCCCTGGTCATTCGCTTGAACCGCTTCGACGAAATGGCTAAGATCCGGCGCTTGCTCTCTGGAGCGGCGGCGTGGGCGCAGCGGGCGCCCCCGGACACCACAGGGCAGTTGAGGCGGCGACGGCATCGCGACGACGTCGCATTGATGAAGGACACGAAGTGGCCAAGAAAGTCGCAAAAAAAGTCGTGAAGAAAGCATCGACGAATTCCAGACCGCGAGGTGGCGCCAAGAAAAACAAGAAGGCGGCCACCGCGAAGGCGTCCGGCAAGTCCGCAGCGGCCCGCACCACGCCGCCCAAGAAGTCTTCGGCCCGAACCGCCGGCACAGCCGGCGCCAAGAGCAAGACGCCGGCGAACGCCAAGAGCAAGACGTCAGCGAACGCCAAGAGCAAGACGCCGGCGAACGCCAAGAGCAAGACGTCAGCGAACGCCAAGAGCAAGACATCAGCGAACGCCAAGGGCAAGACGCCGGCGAATGCCAAGGGCAAGGGGTTGACACAGGTCAAGAGCAAGACGCCGAAAGCCGGCGCGGCCGCCAAATTTTCCGCCGCCATGACCGCGAAGAAACCGGCGTCCAGAACGAGGCCCGCCGATGCCGCGTCCGAGACGATGGCGGCCCTGGCCGAACCGCCCCCGATGCGCGAACCGCTTCCCGAGGCGCAGCTGCGCCGGGCCAAGAGCGGACTGACCCGATCCGAAATCCAGAAATACCACAAACGCCTGATGACGAAGCGATACGAGTTGATCGGCGACGTGGAAGCCCTGGAGAACGACGCCCGCACCGACTCGGGCGACCACTTTTCGCCGGAGCACATGGCGGACATCGGCTCCAACGCTTATGACCAGGAATTCACGCTCGGCCTGGTCGAGTCTGAGCATAAACTCCTTCGCGAGATCGACGAGGCGCTGATGCGCATCGCCAACCGAACCTACGGCGTGTGTGCCGAGACGGGTGAGCCCATCGGTAAGCCGAGACTCGACGCCAAGCCCTGGGCGAAATACAGCATCCAGGTCGCCCGCGAAAAGGAGCGCTTGGGGCGAATGTGATCAGGCACGCCTGGCATTGAGTGAATGGCGATGTTGACACAACACTGACACAGCACTAACACAACACTGAAGGTAGAAAGCAGTGAGCGACGAAGCGACGAAGCGACGGAGCGATGGTGGGCTTCGTCATTCACAGTCCCTTCGATCGACGTCCCTTCGCCGCTCAATTGTTCGTCGTTCCAACTTTCAATCCATCGCGAACGCACGTCGTTCTGAATGGACGCTGCGCTAGCACAAGCATGCGCGCCGTCTCCTCCAGTTCCGACCCAAGCGCACCACCAGCATGCCCGCACGCTCCGGCCGGCCTTCATTGGCCGTCGCTGCTCACGTTTCTCCTGCCTGCCGCGGCGATGGTTGTTTTGGATCTGGCCAGCAAATCCGCGGCGTACCGACTGGTGCCCGACGCTCCGGTCGTCTTGGTGCACCCCGATGACTACGAGACCCACCGGGTCGCGAACGGCGACGCGGTGAAGATCGTGGCATCGGACCGGCCCCAGGATATTCCCCAGGCGAGTGAGGGCCGTGAACTGATTCACGGGATCCTTCATCTTCGCCTGACCACCAATACGGGGGCGGTGTTCGGCATAGGCAAGGGCGTGCAATGGTTGTTCACGATCGTCAGCATCGCGGCGATCGCGATTATCGGCCACGTGTTCTGGCACAGCCGGCGCGGCAGCATCGTCCTGCACATCTGCCTCGGCCTGATACTCGCCGGAGCGCTGGGCAACCTCTACGACCGCGTCACGTTTAACGCCGTGCGCGATTTCATCTATCTGTTTCCCGGCGTGCACCTGCCGTTCGGCCTGCACTGGCCCAGCGGTGAATCCCGGTTGTATCCGTGGATATTCAACGTCGCGGACATGTCGCTGGTGGTGGGCGTGACGCTGGTGCTTCTGATTATGTGGCGCGGTGATCGGGTCCGGCACCACAGGCCGAGCACAGGCGATCAAACAAGCCGCGATTGATCGGGCCCGCGTCACCACGCTCCGGATGCCATTGCACCCCCAGGTAAAACGGGCGAGTCGCGTCGTCGATCGCCTCGATCACACCGTCTGGTGCGACGGCAGCAATCCTGAGCGACCCGGGGTCCGCCACGGCCTGGCGGTGGTGAGAGACGACTTGAAAGTCGCAAGTCGAATGTCCCAAGTCGCACGTCCCGGATGATGACGCGTCGCAAGCGTCATCATCCGCATCCGGTGACGGACCACTTGCGGTTTGCAACGGAGCGCAGAGCACCGAATCTGACACCTTCATGACAATCCCGTGCCTGCGGTGTTCCTGGTGAACGTCCGGTTCGTCGAGCACCTCGGGCAAGAACTGGTGCAACCGACCGCCATGGTGAAGGGCCATCAACTGCATCCCCAGGCATACGCCCAGGACCGGTTTGTCGCGGTCGCGATCGCACGCTTCCAGGACGGCCATCTCGAATTGCTGTCGGCGCGGATCGATCGGCCTCGCCATCGGGTGCGTTGCCGACCCGAAGGGCTCGGTGCGTGGATCGACGCCGCCGGTGAGGACGATCGCGTCGCATCGCAGCACGTATTCCGCGGCCATCTCCGGCTCGTGCGGCAACAACACGGGCAGGCACCCGGCCTCGGCAACCGCCCTGCTGTAGGTGATCGATGATTCGTAATCGCCGCTGCTCGCCGCGTTGTCTTTGTTGTCCACGGTGATGCCGACGGTGGGGCGAGGCATGGGAAACATTAGAGCAAGAAAGCAAGAGAGCAGGAAAGCAGGAAATCGGGGAGCGACCTCGTGCGATCTACACGGTTTCCTGCTCTCTTGCTCTAACGCCTCCCATTCTCGCGTGCCTTTTCTCGGTTAAGATCTGCAACCATGCCCCACGCCTTTCAGCAGTGCATCGATCCATCGTGCGCCGCGACCTTTGACGTCCACGAGGCGCACGTGTCGTGTCCAACCTGCGTCGTGGCGGGGCGACAATCGCTGCTTGACATCTGCTACGACTGGGACCGGATCGAGCCCCCGAAGTCGTTCAGCTTCTTCGAGAACCGATGGATGACCAAGGGCGAGCAAGGCGAAGGCGCTTTGGATTTCTCCGGCGTGTGGCGGTTCCGCGAACTGCTGCCCTTCTATTCCACCGAAGCCGACATCGTCACGATCGGGGAAGGCCGAACGAATCTTCAAGTTGCCCAGTTGCTGGCCCGCGAGGTCGGCCTTCGATCCGGGACGCTCCTGCTCCAGTATGAGGGCCTGAACCCGTCCGGATCGTTCAAAGACAACGGAATGACCGCCGCATTCACGCACGCGCGCATGGTCGGCGCCCAACGCGTGGCTTGCGCCTCGACCGGCAACACGTCCGCAAGCCTGGCCATGTTCGCGTCATTGTCGGGAGTCGCGGGGATTGTGTTCATCGGGACCGGCAAGATCGCGTTCGGCAAGCTCAGCCAGGCGTTGGACTACGGCGCCCGCACCCTGCAGATCCAGGGCGACTTCGATGCCTGCCTGCGCCGAATCCGCCAGATCGTGGCCACCGGTCCGGACCTGGGGATCTACCTGATGAATTCGGTCAACCCGTTCCGCCTCGAGGGGCAGAAAGCGATCATGTATCGCGTGCTGGAGGCGATGAATTGGCAGATACCGGACTGGATCGTGGTCCCGGGGGGAAACCTGGGGAACTGCTCGGCCTTCGCGAAGGCGTTCGCAGAACTGCAGGCCATCGGGCTGGTCGATCGCATCCCCCGCCTTGCCGTGATCCAGGCCACCGGTGCCAATCCCCTTTATGCACTGCACACCGAGCAGCACATCCGCTGGAACGGCGGCCGCTACGACAGGGAAGCGATCGATCGATTCTATGAGCAGCGGGGCGCGGCGTCGTTCAAGGCCACCACGATCGCCAGCGCCATCGAAATCGGCCACCCGGTCAACCTGCCCAAGGCGCTGCGCGCCCTGGACATCATGAACGGCGTGGTTCGCCAGGTTGACGACGAGACGATCATGGAACACAAGGCTCTGGTCGGCCGCTACGGTTTCGGGTGCGAACCCGCCAGTGCCGCATCGGTCGCCGGCGCCCATCTGCTGGTTGAGGAAGGTGTGATCGACCGCGACGCCCGTGTCGTCTGCATCCTCACCGGGCACGAACTGAAGGATCCCGACGCCACGGTGAAATACCACACCGGCGTGGATATGAAGGCGGTTCAGGACAACGCACCGCGAAGCACGCCGACCGGAAGGCTGGCCAATCGGCCGATTCCCGTCCTCGATGACCTCAAAGCGATCATCGAGGCGATCGGCGTCACGGCGGACGCCATCCCCAGATCCGCCGTGGACCCCGACCCGCTCAACCGACTGCCGGTGAGCGAGTACTAGCCCGCATTTCTCACCAGTTTCGCCGCTCGGTGGTGTAACGGCCAGCGGTGTTGAGACTTGAGGCGGGGCCTTCAATATTCGGCCGGTGACAGTGCGCGCACCAGTGCGGCAGATTCTCTCGCTGGCCAGGACGCACACGCGATCCTCAGAAGGCGTAGTCGAATACTACGTCGAGGACGGATCGGACGGAGGACGAAGCCAGCGATCGAAGCCGCCCGCTGGGCGGTGAAACTGGTGAGAAATGCGGGCTAACCGCTCGCGACGGTAGTCTTCTTCGCGTTCAGACGAGTGGCAAGGCGGCTCTTGTATCGTGAGGCAGTCTTGCTGTGTATCGTGCCCTTTGCCGCGACCTGATCGAGCATCTTGCACAGACCCTTGAACTGTTGCTCGGCCTCGTCGACCGTGCCGTGCAGGACCGATTGGAGAAAATCCCTGATGCCCGCGCGGACACGCTGCTTGCGCCAGCGGTTGCGTGCCCGGCGCTGCACGTTCTGCCGGATGCTTTTCTTTGCGCTTCGCGAACTGGCCATGGGGTGTCACCTCGCCGAGGGCGGATCGTGGCTTGAGGGGAAGCATTATGCACACTCAAGGCCGTACATCAAGCCCGCAGAGTAGGCCCTGTCCCGCAGGTCAGCCGTCGGCCGGCGCCAGTCAGATTCTCCGGACGCGGCTTACAACTTGACATGCCCCGGTGACCTGGATAAAAATACCCCGATTCTGCGGGTCAATAAGGTCGCGATCCGGGTCCGCCCGGCCGTCCGAGTCGCCCCGCACGGCAGCGTAGATTCAACCGGCGAGCGCCTGACAGAGGGATAGGTGGCCGAGCCGGTCAAGCTGGTCAGCCCATGTGTGTGGGTTGATCGACCGCCCGCTTGAGCCCTCTTGGGCGGGCCGGGATAGATTGACAATGCTCTCCTTCACGCCCCACAGAGGCTGCCCAGGCCGTATGGGCACTCGCCCTGCCGCTCAGACCCGTTTCGCGAAGCCCGGCGCGACGACGCTGCACCGCGCAGCGTCGCGGTCGGAGTTGCGCCACGGTCGAGGACGTCGAAGCACGCCCGCGTGCTTCGACGAAGGGTCGGTGACTCGT
>CAUZBA010000085.1:0-10546 GCA_963577635.1 Phycisphaerae bacterium | reverse complement strand
GGGTTCAGCCACCGGATCGCCGGTTGCCGACGCGGCGGGTTCGTCCGAGGCGCCCGCCGATCGAGAGACGAAGATTCGATTGCTTGAGGCGTTGGATTGCGAGCAGGTCAAGCCGTGCACGCGATGCGACCTGTGCCATAGTCGAACGCAAACGGTTTTCGGAGAAGGAGACGTGGACGCGCCGCTGATGTTCGTTGGTGAGGGTCCGGGTCAGAAAGAGGACGAACAGGGGCGCCCATTTGTCGGTCGGGCAGGCGAACTGCTCAACAAGCAAATCGCGGCGATGGGCTTCGAGCGCGAGCAGGTGTTCATCGCCAACATCGTCAAGTGTCGCCCGCCGAACAATCGCACGCCGACTCCCGATGAAGTGCGAGCGTGTTCCGGCTATCTTCAGCGACAGATCATGGTGATCCGCCCGAAGGTCATCGTTTCGCTTGGCGGTCCCGCGGCGAAGTTCCTTCTTGACACGCGGCAGGGCATCACCTCACTACGCGGACAATGGCACCAATACGACGGTCTGTTGCCGCAAGGCCCCGAGATACCGGTGATGCCGACCTTTCACCCGGCATTCCTGCTGCGGCAGTACACCACCGAGAATCGAAAGAAGGTCTGGTCGGACCTGCAGGAAGCGATGCGCGTGATCCACGGTGAGTGAGGTGTGCACGATCCTCTCGTCCTCGCAGGTGTCGGGACTCGCGGCCGGCTATTGTGGAATTCCTTCTTGCGAGTCGGGCCTGGCCCATTTCTTCGACGTCTGATAACCGTCATGCGTAATTGACGGCCGTTGCGAACGCCGTTCACACCTCGGCGTTTCGTCCCCGCCAGGGTGTCGGTGTGCGATTGCCATCTTCCGCAAGTGGCCGGTGGTTTCTACCGATTCCAATTAACGGGTCGTCGGCCGCGGCTTGTTCAAGGGGCGGTTGTCCGCGGGTCGATGAATAGGAAGGTCATCAAGACCGATAAGCGCTATTGCGCGACTTGCCGGAAATCGGTGAAAGGTCGTTGCATGAACAGGGTGCCGCGAGACGTTCACGACCCTACCGATGCGTGGGCCCGCGGCATGTATCACCGAACCATGGCCGTGTGGCTGACCGACCTGCTGCAGCGCCGCGGCACCGTGTCCTGGCCCAGTGAGGGCCCCGTCACCGATTACCGTGATCACGACTGGCGGCGCCTCTATCGCGGCAGCATCCTCGACGACTAGAAAGAGTACCGTTTGCCATGGGGCAGATCAGCACCGGCGTCGGCCTTATCAGCGGAATCAATTTCGCGGATCTGATCGATCAGTTGATTGCGCTCGAATCGCGCCCCAAGACCCTGGTCGAATCGGCAAACGTCCGCCTGACCACGCAGCAGTTCGCGTTTCAGGACATCAACGCCAAGCTCCTGGCGTTCAAACTGTCGACCACAAATCTGCTCAGTGCTTCGGCGTTTAACGCGACGCAGGCTTCGAGTTCGAACGAAGCGGTGTTGACCGCGACGAGCACCAACTCGGCGACGCCGGGCAGCTACTCGTTTGCCGTAGACCGTCTGGTGAGCACGCAGCAGGCCATATCGGCCGGCTTCGCCGACCAGGATACGACGCCGGTCGGCGCCGGCACGCTGACGTTCGAGTTTGGCGATACCCGACTCGATTCGCTGACCGACCTGGCAGCGCTCAATGGCGGCGGCGGCGTGGCGAGGGGAAACATCCGAATCACCGATCGCACCGGCGCGTCCGCGATCGTGGACTTGACTCGGGCGTTGACCATCGACGACGTGGTCGAATCGATCAACACGGTCTCGGGTATCAACGTCACGGCCTCGATCGGCAACGACGGGCTGGTCATTACGGACAACACCGGCTCCACGGCCACATCGCTCAAGGTCGAGGACATCGGCACGGGCACGACCGCCGCGGACCTGGGGCTGACCGCGGCCGCCGTCGGCGACACGATCACCGGCAACCAGGCAGTCGACGGCCGCAACAGCGAGTTCGCTCGCGAGAGCGGGTTAAGTTTGAATATAGCGTTTTGAGCGTCGGCGAAGCAAGCCTGGCGCGGAGGGCGAAGCAGGCGATACCCCTGAGTATCGTCGATGCAGCACGACAAAGCCAGGTGCAGCCGCAGGCAGCTCAGGACGCTACATATAAAATTAATCTGCTCTATGGTCGAAAGTTATGGATGTCAAAAGTCGGCGGCCGCGGCGGCCGCGGCCGCAAATCGCGAGTGGGGACCGGAATCCACGCTAACGCTGGACTCTTGACGCTCACCACGTTTGACTTTCGACCGGCGCCGCGCGACCCGCCTATAGACCTACTGCTTTTCTTGCCCTCTCCACCACCTTGCCCACCTGCGCATTCGCTGCCGCGGCGCCAGCACGCAGCGCTTCTTCCACGATGCCAGGGTCCGCGATCAGCTCTTCGCGGCGCCCGCGGGCGTCCTTGAAATGGTCGAGAATTAGGTCGGCGAGCAGCGTCTTGGCGTCGCCGTATCCGAGGCCGCCAGCCCGGTAGCGACGCTCAAGGTCGGCGGTGCGCTCGTCGTCAGGGCCGGCCACGGCGCGGAAGATCTGGAACACGGGGCAGGTGTCCGGGTTCTTGGGCGCATCGACCGGCGTCGAGTCGGTCTTGATCTTCATGATGCGCTTACGCAGTGGCTTTTCCGGCATGAACGGGTCGATCGTGTTGTCGTAGCTCTTGGACATCTTCTGACCGTCGATGCCCGGTAGCACGCCGGCCGAGGCGCGCAGCGTGTATTGCGGGATCTTGAAGACCTCTCCGTAGTAGTGATTGAACTTGGCGGCAATGTCGCGCGTGATCTCGCAGTGTTGAACCTGGTCCTGGCCGACCGGCACCAGGTCGGCATCCACGGCCAGGATGTCCGCGGCCTGCAGAATCGGATAGGTGTAGAGGCCGATCGACGCCGGCAGGCCCTTGTCGATCTTGTCCTTGTAGCTCGTCGCCTTGTCCATCAGGTGCTTGGGACACACCGTGGCGAGCATCCACGCCAGCTCGGTCACCTGGGGCACGTCCTGCTGGAGGTAGAGGTTCGTCTTTGACGGGTCGAGACCGAAGGCCAGGTAGTCGATGACCGCCTGCCGGATGTTGCTCTTCATCGCCTGAGGGTCGCGGCCCGAGGTCATCGCATGGTAGGAGGCCACAAAGACGAACATCTCGTGCGAATCCTGCATCTCAACAAACTGCCGGATCGCGCCCGCGTAATTGCCCAGGTGCATTTGCCCGGACGGTTGGATGCCGGAGAGGACGCGTTTCATGGTTTGATTTCTTTGTCCGCGATCAGGTGTTGAAGGATCATCATACAAGGCCCGTGTTCGGTTGTTGCATCCGGTCTCAGTCGGCGTGTGCCGGTGAGTGATCAATTCGTCGTAAGTGAATCGTGATGGTCGTCGCGAAGGACGGCAGGGGAGCTACATCAGGCGCCGCGACGCCATCGGCGTGCGATTCGTCGAAATGGACCGTGACTGCTCATGGCTCATCAATCGTAGCCGGTCAGGGTCTTTGGTCAATCGGTCTATCGGTTCGCTGGCGCAGCAGCATCATTGCCGCGCCGACGAAGATCACCACGGTCGACGGATCGGGCGCCGTCACCGTGATCGAGCCGTCCATGAAGTCCGTCGAGATGGGCAGGCCCAGACCGTCCTGGACTTCGGAGCCGGGAAACGTGGGGGAGAAGAGAAACTTCACGTCGAAGACGCCGTCCGTGCCGGCGGCGACCAGGAAGTCCAGCTCGAAGAGGTCACCGGTGACGGCCGAGACGGTGCCCGAGTCGGTGGCGTCCGAGACGATGTCGAATGTCCCGGTGGAGGCGAAGGCGAAGTTCGACGAGTCAATGAGCTGGCCGACCACGTCGTTGGCGCCGGTGAGGGCAACGCTGCCGGTGGCGCCGCCCTGGGGAACGACGTCGATGCTGAATGTGTAGCCGCCCATCTGCTCGGCGCCGGTGCCGACGAGGTCGACGAACAACGATTCGGCGAGGGGACTCAAACCGTCGGTCTGGATCAGGACATCGGGAATCTGCACGTCGAGCAGGGCGGCTCGCGCGGTGGAGTTAGCGCCGACGACGCAGCACAGAGTCGCGATGGCGAGGGTTCTCGCCAACCGGATGCCTCTTAGCTTGAATGGCTTGCCACGAGGTCGATTCATTGGACGGATCTCATCCTCTGGAGAAACTGTGCCACGTTTCGAGCGACATTGCGGATTTTAAAAATCGATCTCGAATTCGGCTCGATGAGACGCGATTCAGACACCGTGATGTCGACTCGCGGCGTTCGACGAGCCGTGGCCACTTGTTCGATCGGGTTCAGCCGGGCGCTGCGGTGGCGCAGGATTCTCAGGTCGGCGTGAACGTTGTGGCCGTACATACGGCCCGACCGCAGATCACGAAGTCGACCGATCCGACCGTTTCTTTCTCGCAGCGGCTCGATCGTGGCGAGCACGTCGATGACCCGTTCTTGCGGCGTTTCGGTGACGGGCCTTTGCTCCTTCGCTTTCTTGCCTTCAGTCACCGGCGGCACCGGCGGAGTTTCCGTTTCCACCGGTGCTTCCGTCGTGTCCGTGCTGCTCGGCGGCGGCTGCGACGTCTGAGGCGGCGCTGTGGTTGACGACGTTCCGCCGCCGCTCGCCGTCGGCGGCAGAACAATTCCAGGGCCGCTTGGCGCCGAGGCCGGCAGCGTGTCGCCGTTACGGGCCCGAGTGAACAGGACGTCGTTCGAGACGACGAATCCGTCGCCGTTCACGTCATTGACGATCGAGTAGGTGCCGAAGCCGGGGAACGAGATCGTCGTTGCGCCTGCCTGCGACTTGTCGACGGTGTCGCTGTTGTTCACGTCACCGGGAAGGGAACGGAACTCGAAATCAAAATTTCCGCCGGACGTCCCGTCGCCGGACGGGAACGTGCTGGTGCTGTCAACCCACTCACCGTCGAGCTTGTTGCCGGCGAGGTCGGTCATCGCCGCGCCGGTGATGCCGTCGAGCTTGATCAGAAGCTTGTCGATTCTCAATGGCGCGCTGATCGTCCACACGGCCTGGAACTCGCCGGTCGGTCCGGTCTGTGTCGTGAAGCCGATGAAGCTGTAGTCGTCGTTCGCATCCTCGATGCCGTCGGGCCCGAGCACGCCGCTGAGAACCAGATCATTCTGGTCGATGGCGACCTGCTTGTTGAAGCGGATGATCAGCTTGTCGACGTTGACCCAGGAGATCGTGTCGAGTTGGGCGCCGCTACCGACCGGGATGGCGTAGCCGCGGGTGCCGCCTGCGCCGACCGGTTCGAGCTGGTCGAGGAACGCCGGGTTCCACGCGGTGGCGGCAACCAGGACCCCGCTGATCTGCGGTGGGTTGCAGTTCAACCAGGCCCGGTTGCCGTGGGCCACCCCGTTGACGACGAAGGCGTCGAGGTCGCCGTCGTCGTCAAGGTCGCCAAGAGCCACGCCGGAACTGTCGTGATTGCCCAGGATCTGTCCGCCGTCGGTGAAGTTTCCGGACCCGTCGTTGATCCATACGCGGTTGCCCTGGCCGTTGTTGAGGACCAGGGCGTCGAGGTCGCCATCGCCGTCAAGGTCGCCAAGAGCCATCCCTCGGCTGTCGTGATCGCCAAGGCTCTGGCCGCTGTCGGTGTAGTTGTCAGATCCGTCATTGATCCAGACGCGGTTGCCCTGGACGATGTTGGCGACGAACGCATCGAGGTTGCCGTCACCGTCCAGATCGCCGATGGCCACGGCGTAGCTGCTGTGATCGCCCAGGTCCTGGCTGCTGTCGGTGAAACCGCCGGTGCCGCTGGTGACGCCAGTGCGAAACTGCCACACGTGTTTGTTCGACGCCTCGCTGCTCGTGTTCTCGATGGCCGTGGTCGCGGTGACGAGAACAAGATCGCCGGGTTGGAGATTGCTGCCCGGAGTGAAGGTGATCGTGCCGCCGGCGACGCTGGCCGAGTTGCTGTGCGGTGGGTTGACCAGCTGGCCGGTCTGCATCGCGTGCACCGCGAAGGTCTGGTCGTTTGCCGTGCCGGCGTCGAGGTTCTGGTCGTAGCCTGCCTTGATGTCCGTGCCCACCGATGCCGTGTGGCTGTTCACGGGCGGCAGGAAGGCAGTGATCGACGCTGCGGTGAACAGAAGTCGCCGCTCGAAGCGGTTCGAAGACAAACGGTTCGGTGGAGAGTTGTCGTGCCCCGCGTCGCCGCTGGGCTTGCCGCAGGCGGCGTCGATTGCGGCTTTCTTTGCTCATGGGTTGCTCTCCAACTGCTTGCTGTTTACATCGAGGCCGTGCGAACGCGGTGGCCGCGCCATCCGCCGCTAATTATTCTGCGACCATCTCGCGATCACGGCTGTCCAGAGCAACCCTCGACCGTCTGGTTAACCAGAACGTCAATGATGACGAGCTAGAGTTGATTTTCCGCCGTCGTCCTCCGGTCCTCCTTCATCCCCGGATGTGAATCCTCCTTCTAACCGACGGGCCAAGGCCGTCAAGACTCAATCATCGCCGTAAACCGAAGTTCTTTCGAGAGTTCGATTCAAGAACATCCCATCTTCACAGGTGCCACCTTCTCATGCAGATGGGTGAGACCGGCGGCTCGGTGACGGGGCACCTCATTCAGTCTCGATCACGGAAAAGGTGCTCGCCGACCGGCCGGACGCATGCACCTGCCACATGGCGAGAAACGCGCGCTGCAGGTTGCAGACGTACCGATCGGTGTCGAATAGAGCGCAGGTCTTCCTGTCGCGTTCCAGTCGTTCGCGTACTGCCTGCAACTTGTCGGCGGTCTCGGCGAGTTCCACGGCCAGATTTTCGTAGTCCTCGATCGAATCGACGATCAGTTCGCCCAGGCCCGCGGCCGCCACGAGGCTTGCGGCGACACGCGACGTAAAGGTGTCTTGGGGACAGGTGATCAGCGGCAGGCCTGCCCAGAGGGCGTCCGCGGCGGTTCCGTGGCCGCCGTGCGTCAGCGTGTCGAGAAAGAGGTCCGCGCAACGGTGACGGGCGAGGTGCTGTTCCGTGGACGAGATCTTGGGCGCAAAGATGAGGCGATTGGGATCCACGCCGCGGGCGTCGGCCTCGCGCCGCAGGTTGTCCTGGGCGGCGGCTTCGTCCTCGCGCTGCCAGAGGACGCTCTTGGACACACGCTTGAGGATGCGCATCCAGACGTCGTAGATCCGCGGCTCGATCTTGTCGGAGTTGTTGAAAGAGCAATAGACAAAGCCGTCCTTCGGCAGGCCGCATTCGGATCGGCTCGGGGTCTGGTCGCCGATGGGCTGATCGCCGTTGGTGGGCAGGTAGGCGTTGGGCAGGTAGGCGAGCTGTTCGGTGAAGAATCGATCGTGGCCTTCGGGCGTGGCGATCCGGTCGGTCAGGTAGTAGTCGATGTGGTCGGCGCCGGTCGTCGCCGGGTACATGTGCGCCACCTGGATGGGCGCCGGGCGTAGCGCCGCGATCTGCGGCAGACCGCCGGGCATGTAGCTGTTGAAGTCCAGGAGGATGTGGACGGACTCTTTGCGTATCCGCTTTGCGCATTCAACAGGCGCTAGGCCGAGAAGTTCGACGACACGATCGCAGTCACCCAGGATGCGCCGGCGCATGGCGCTGCCGTCATCCTTCGAATAGTCCAGGGCAAGGATCTCAAATCGCTTGCGGTCGAAGCGCCTGTAGATTCCTTCCGTGAGGTGGCCCACGACGTTGTAGCCGAACTCATGCGAGAGGATGCCGATGCGTATTCTGTCGTGCAGCCGAAGCGTTCCGGTCGCAGCGTCGGTGATGACGGTGGTGTCATCAGTCTTGGGCGCCTCGATCCGTGATTTCTCGATTTGCGATGCAACTCGTCTTGCGTGCTGTTGCGCAATCGCGAGGCGCTGCTCGGGGCTCGTTGGGAATCGAAGGCTCGCAAGGGGCCCGATGGGGCTCGCCTGGCCGCGGGCGGTTCGTTCATCAACCGCCGCGAGCAGCCGTTTGACATGTCCCTCGCGTTCGCGCCAGTCGCAGATGTGGCGCCTTCCATTCGCGACGGCCGCGAGATATTCGATCGAGTCGGGCTTCAGACGCAGTGCCTTGTCGTACGCCTCCACGGCGTCGGCGCGGCGGCGGTGCCGTTCGTGCATGGCCCCGAGATCATGCAGTGCTTCCGGGTAATCGGGCTTGAGGCGAAGGGCGGCGCGCAGGCGGTCTTGTGCCTGATCGTCATGGCCTGTTTCACTCAGAACGTTGGCGAGGTTCAGTAGAGCTGATGGGTACTCGGGTCGCAACGAAAGGGCGCGCTGCAGGCAGGCTACCGCTTCTTCGTAGCGGTGCTGAAGCTTTCGAATGACGCCGAGCGTGTTCAGCGCCTGGGGATAGTTCGGCTTCATGCCCAGGGCATCGTCGATGGCCAGCGCGGCTTCTTCGAGACGATCCTGAAGACGCAGGACGATCCCCAGGTTGTGGTGGGCGCGGACATACTGCGGGGTGGCTTCGATGGCGCGCCGGAAGCACGCCTCGGCCTCGGCCAGGTCACCGCCGTCCTGCAACGCCAGACCGAGGTTGTTCAGCGGACCGGGCGAGGTCGGCGCCTGATCCACGGCGGCGCGCCCGGCGGCCAGGGCTTCGTCGATGTTTCCGGCGCGACGAAAGATCTCGCACGCGTGCGCCTTGTACTCGGCGTTGTCCAAAAGTCCCTGACCGCGCAGGACGTTGCCAAGGTTGACGCGTGTTCCGCTCTCGTCAGGGTTCAAACGCAGCGCCTCGCGAAAGCTGGACTCTGCGTCTTCCAGTCGATTGAGGCTCTGCAGCAGGCTGCCGAGTCCGACGTGCGCTTCGACGAAGTTCGCCTTTGCCTTCAGCGACCGTTGAAAACATTTAATCGCCGCGTCCGGCTTTTCCAGTTCGACGAGCGTGGTGGCCATGTTGTAATGCGCCATCGCGTAGTGGCCATCGATGGCCAGGGCGTTTCGGTAGCTGGCCACGGCGTCCTGCAGGTGGCCCTGGCGGCGCAGGGCGTTGCCCAGGTTGTTGTGGGCGATGGTATTCAGGCGGTCGATCTTCAGGGCCTGCCGGCAACTGGCCACCGCCTCGGGCAGTTCGCCCAGCTCGGTCAGGACGTTGCCCAGATTGCCGTGTGCCTTGGCATAGTTTGGCGCGATCGACACGGCTTCGCGAAAACTGGTTGCGGCCTCCTGCAGGAGGCCCTGCTTCAGTTGCGCCAGCCCGCGGTTGTTGTGTTCCCTCGCGGGTCCGAGTGCCGGGTCGTCCACGTCGAACTCGCTCGACAAGGGCGTGACCGTTCCGAGTTTCCCCGTGTCGGCGGTGATGCGTGGCGTACTCAATCCCGGGACGGCTTGCTCGGGCGCGATGACGCAAGCCCGTTGAATCGTTTCCTTCTTGAAGCCGACGACCGCGGGGAAACGCACACCCTCGAGAATCTGAACGTCGAAGATTTCCTCGACGCGACCTTCAAACTCCAGGAACGCGACGATTTGCCCGCTGTCGATGTTGACAACTGACACGCCGCAGCGGCGCTGCTGGCGATCGTCACTGATGGGCACACCGCCAAAGACCGCCGTCTCGCGCACCTTCGAGAGGCCCACGAACGCATACCGTCCGCAGAACGCCAGGCCGCGCGTGTAGCCGGTCAGATCGGCCACGGTTTCTAACGAACCGTTGGCCAGGTCGACGACGCACAGGCGGCCCCGACCGGAGTCGAGCAGCCACAGGCGGCCGTCGTACCAGCGCGGCGAGTGGGGCATCGACAGGTCGCTCGCGACGGTCTGGCCGCTCTCTATGTCGATCAGGCGCCCACCCTCGGCCTTGTTGGGGCGCCACCCTTCGGGCGTGTCGGTTTCGCCGAAGACCGTCACGTACTTGATGCGCCCATCCACGACCGCCAGGCCGTTCATGTGGCAGCGATCCTGGCGCGTGATCTTGGTGACGAACGGGGGTCGCCAGCGCGGCACGAAACTGTAGTGAGGATCGAGCGTGCACAGGCAGGAGAACAGCGTGTTGACCACCCAGAGGTCTTCGTGACTGCCATTGGGCGATTTCGCCCAGGCGATCTCGTGAATATCGACGCTGCCCGTGACATGCGATGTTCGCGGCAGGTAGCAGGCGTCGAACTGCTCGCCCATCTTGGCCGCGACCTGAGGCGAGTTGCGAAGCGTCCAGATCTGCCAGTCGGTGGCGACCGCCATGCGCTCGCGGTCGACGGCGATGCCCATCGCCTTGTCGAATGTTCGGGGCAGCATGCGCAGGCGACCGTTTGCAGTGCGGATGACCGCGAGTTTGCCCGCCTGGTAGGTCGTGACCAACAGGCTGGCGCCCAGACCGCCAAGGATCGACACGACACCGTCGGAGTGAACGTACCGGAAGGGGCTCTCGGTAGGATCTGTGCCTTGCGCCATTTCAAGCGGTTCCGGTTCGATCGATCACGTGGCGTGCCGGTCGGCGTCGCGGACCGCCGCGCAAAAGGCACGGATCAATTGCGAATCCTTTACGCCGCGCTGCGACTCGACGCCGCTGGAAACGTCCACGGCGTAGGGTCGGATGGTACGGATGGCCTCGGCGACATTCCCCGGCGTCAGGCCGCCGGCG
>CAUZBA010000084.1:0-10567 GCA_963577635.1 Phycisphaerae bacterium | reverse complement strand
GGAATAGAAATCGATTGCTTCCTGCGGCATGGGCGCGAAGAACGGCATCGCGAGCCAGTAGAGCATCTGCGGGTACTTCTTCTTGAGCGTGATTGTGTACGTGTGGTCGTCGACGACCGTCGCACCTTCAAATGGAATCGACAGGTAGTCGATGACGAGCGGGTTGCGGCGCTCGTCGCGAGCCTTGTCATAGGCGAACCCGGCCTGCGCCCGACGCTTTTCCCGGGCCTCATCGATCTTCTCGGTCAACGCCTTTCTGTAGGCTTCCAGCCCCACGATGTAGGACTTCATGGAGCTGTAGATCGGACAACTCAGTCGCGGATCCGCCAGGCGGCAGATCTGCGTCACGTAGTCCCTGGCGAAAAGCTCGCGGGTCCCGGTTCGGCGAAGGTCCTTCAGGTCGTCGACATGAGACATCTGCGCGGCATCGGCATCGGCGTAATACGGCGATCCGTCCTCGGCCTTCGCGAAACAGGGATGCGGCTGGTACCGGATGCCCGGCTTGATCCGCATGGTGTAACGCGACCGGTGAACCTCGGACGCCTCCGGATCGCCCGGCAGCATGTTTCCCTTCTCGTCGAAGTAAACAAGCTCGGGCAGCGCCGCCACGGTAAGCGGCACGATCTGGTACGGGCGCTTGAGAAAGTGGTAGTCGACCGGCGGCTCGTAGATCTGCATGATGATCTGGTATTCGTCCGAGCTGTAGGACCTGGCCGGATCCAAATGTTTGGGCGGCTCGGTGAAGTTCGTGTAGAAAATCGGTGCATCGGCCTCTGATCTCGGGTAGGGATTGTTCAGCGGGCCGTCACAGCCGGCGACCAGTGCCGCGAAGACGAGCCACGCGACGGCGCCGAGGCCGCGAAAATATCGAAGTGATGACGGCATGATGTGGCGAGCGAGGTGTTGAAATCCTGACCCGGTTTCCATGGCAAACCATATTAGAGCAGGAGAGCAAGAGAGCATGAGAGCGGGGAATCGAATACGGATCACTTCCCTGCTCTCTTGCTCTCCTGCTCTTCCGCGTTGCTGCTCAGCAGACCGCCGTCAGGCGGTTCGCCCCCTGTGCGGATCCAGCCGCTCGCGCAGCGCATCGCCCACGAAGTTCAGAGCCATCAGTGTCATGCCCAGAAAAAGGCACGGCCACAGGAGCAGCCACCAGCGCTGCCCGATCGCGTGAATGTGTTCCATCCCTTCCGCGGCGAGGTTGCCCCAGCTCGGCAGCGGAAGCTGCACGCCGATGCCCAGGAAGCTGAGGAACGATTCCTGAAGGATCGCCACGGGAACGGTGAGCGTCGCGTAAACGATGATCGGCCCGATGAGATTCGGCAACAGGTGACGCAGCAGAATCCGCCCGGGTCCCGTACCGCAAGCCTCGGCGGCCTCGATGAAGGGCTGGGCCCGCAGGCTCAAGACCTGCCCGCGGATGACCCGCGCCATCGTCAGCCAGCTGATTCCCCCGATCGCCAGCAGCAGCGTCGCGACGTCCGCGGCCCCGGCCGCAAAGTCGCGGGCCATGACCGCTTCCGCGGCAACCTGCACGGCGGGCTTCAGCGCCAGATCCAGAAGGACGACGAGCAGGATGTAGGGCAGGCCGTAGAGAACGTCCACGATGCGCATCATCATGGCGTCCGTGCGCCCGCCGATGTAACCGCTCAACGCTCCCCACGTGACACCGATGAAGATGGAGATGGCCGCCGAAGACAGGCCGATCCCCAGACTGATGGCGCCGCCCAGACCACATCGCCACATCATCGACCGCGCCAGCTCATCCGTGCCCAGCGGTTCGGCAAGGCTCGACGGCTGCAATTGCATCCCCTCGGCCAACCGCTGCTCGTCATAAAACTGAAGCGACCAGGGCAGCGTCGAAAAGCAGCACAGGGCAATAAGCAGCAGCAGCGCTGCACCGACCCGGCCGCCTCCAAGTCGAAACCGGCGCAACGGTGGATCGAGAGTAACCGCGGACATGAACGACGAGTATAGGCCGCGGAGGTCAGCCTGACGTCGATCTGATCTTCCCCCTGATTAACTCTCCCACCACCTTGGGGTTGGCCTTCCCTTTCGATCGCTTCATCACCTGGCCGATCAGGGCGCCGATGGCCTTGTCTTTGCCCGCCTTGATGTCGGCGACCGCCTTCTCGTTTTTTGCCTCTGTGAGGGCCTGATCAACGTACCCTTCCAGCGCGGAGGTTTCGGAAACCTGCAACAGATTGTGAGCCTCGGCCAGCTCTTGGGCGCTGCGGGCCGGTTCGTCGCAGCAGTAGGCGAATAACTCGCCGGCGGCGGTGGAGCCGATCATTTCCGCACTGCTCAGGTCGGCGATCTGCTTGATCTGCGTTGCGGTGATGCCCAGGTCGGCGACGTCACGTCCGCGTTCGTTGGCGTAGCGGGCGCCGTAATTCAGCAGCATCGCCGCGGCCCGATTCGGCTCGACGCCGGCTTCGAGCACCTGCTCGAAAAAATCACAGCGCTTCGGTTCGTCGACGATGGATGCCGCGTCCTTCTGATTCAGGCCCAGCCGGTTGATGTACCGGTTCTGGCGGGCTTCGGGCAACTCGGGCAGGCGGGTGCGGATTCGATCGATCCATTCGTCGCTGATCTTCAGGGGCACCAGGTCCGGGTCGGGAAAGTAGCGGTAGTCGTGGGCCTCTTCCTTCTGCCGCTGAAGAAAAGTGACCTGGCGCTGATCGTCCCATCCGCGTGTGCTCTTGGCACCCGACTCCATGACCTGACCGGTCTCGAGCCACGCCTCGATCTGCCTGTTGTATTCGTACCTGACGGCGCCGTCGAGCGCCTTGAAGCTGTTGAGGTTCTTGATCTCGACGATCGGCGTCGCGACCTGCGCGCCGTCCTTGTCGATGACAACATTAATGTTCGGCTCGAAACGCATGTGGCCGCGCTGCATGACGCCCTCGGTCACGCCCAGGGCGCGACAGATGCGGCGCAGAATCCTGGCGAAGCGCACGACCTGCTCCGCCGATGTGAAGTCGGGATAGGTCACAATCTCCAGAAGCGGCGTACCGGCGCGGTTCAGGTCGACGATCGAGTGGTCGATCGGCATGCCCCCGGGCGCGTCGTGCAGCAGCTTGCCGGCATCCTCCTCGAGGTGAGCCCGAATGATGCGCACGGTTGACGTCGGCGCCGCCGGTTCATCGCTCAGCGGAACCTCGACACTGCCTTCCACACACAGCGGCTGGTCGTACTGGCTGATCTGGTAGTTCTTGGGAAGGTCCGGGTAGTAATAACTCTTGCGATCCCACTTCGTGAAGCCGGCGATCCGGCAGCCCAGGGCCAGGCCCACGAGCATGGACATCTCGACGGCCTCGCGGTTGACCACGGGCAGGACGCCGGGCATGCCCACAACGACGGGGTCGAGCAGCGTGTTCGGTTCGCAGTCACCATACATCGCGTGCGCGACGTTCGGCGCCGCGGTGAACATCTTCGAGAGCGTCGCCAGCTCGACGTGGATCTCCATGCCGACCTTTAGCGTCGCCACGAGTTCAGCAGCGTTTACGGGCACGAATCTCTCCCTGACGGCCTCGCGTCGATAAACCGACGACGCATGGATTCACTCAACTTCAACCGGTTTAACGCCATGGTATGTCTCAAGGGCTCTGAGAAATACTTCTTCCGAAGGCACGCCGGTAAACCGCTGCCCGCGAAGGATGATTTTCGGAAGATGGGTGTATTTCCGCTCTTTCCCGTAGGTGCGTACGTGCAATTCCATGTTGCTGTTGATTCGCAAGCCGATCCCGGGATCCGCGAGGGCGACTTCAAGATCCTCGACGCCGATCAGTTTCTCGGCCCTGGCCCTGGCATCTTTCGCGGACGGCGCCGTTTCGCCTACGAACAGCCACTCGTGCATCAAGGCGAACGAATCGCGGTCCGCCAGCCAGACCGCCATCGCGAGCCGGGCCAGGTCGCACGATTGCGCGAACTCGGGCCGGGTCCTGCGTATCGACCGATTGCACATGCTGTTCAGCGGCACCGGCATGACGGCCACGGCGAGTTGCGCGCCGTACCTGGCTTGGGCCACCTTGATTCGCGCCTGAATTTGCCGGCAGTGACTGCAGCAGTAGTCGAACAACTCAAGCATGACGGACTCGGCGTCGGCGGGGCCAATCAGCGGAATCAGTGGCTCGTTCAGATCGACGCGTACTGTGGCGTGCAGCGCCCAGACAATGCCCTTTTCACGGTCGATGCGATGCGAGTTCAGTGACACGAGCGGCGTGGTTGCATTTTGCCCTCCGTCTGCTACCCAGGCGCCGTCCGATGCCATCTTTGCCGGGACGAGGATCTGGCCGACGGCCACGGCCCCCACCGCCAGCAGCGCCACGGCAACGATGGTGACTGCCGCGGGTGGGGCAATCGCACCGTCCGACGGCTGAATCGTGGAAGCATTCCGTCCGAACGGCGCACGAATCAGGATCAGCACCGCCACGGCGATGCCGAAGGCGTGATCGCCCATGCACCACGGACACCAGCCTTTGATCACGAACGCCTGAAGAAATGTGAACCAGATCGCGGCGCCAGCGATCGTGACGGCGGCGAGCATGAGCATGATCCAGACGCGGCGGCGTTCAAGCGCCGTGCAGTTCGGTCCAAGAAACACGGTGGCGGCAATGGTCAGCGCGTAGAGCACGACCGCGGCGGTACTGACGGGGACGACGCCAAGCCATCTGGACCATGGCGAGGAAAGCACGCGACTGCACGCCGACTCGGGCCCGCAGCCCGCGGGGCGCGACCCCTCGTTCAACGCAACAATGGTGAGATAGCCTGCGATCAACAGAGCCGCCAGGGCCAGACCGCGCACGGCCCAAAGCCACAACCCTCCCGGCGGCGCGATCTTTGCAGTAGATATGGCGTTTGAATTCACTGGGGATATGTAGTCATTCTACATGCCAAGACGACGGGGATTCCGTCGCTCCATCTTCGGTCGCGACGGCGTTCGGATTCACTGGGGACACGGGGTCATTCTATACGCCGAGAGGACGGGAGATTCCGTCGCTATCTCTTCAGTCCCTCTCATAACGCACATACTCCCCCGCTTTGTAGAATCCGAGGGACTCGTACAGCCCGATCGTCTCGCACCCTTCCGGCCGTTCCAGAACAATGCACTCGAACAGCGCCCGGCGACAATGTTCGAACACGTGGTGCATCATCGCGGCCTCGATGCCGCGCCCGCGCCACGTCGGATCGCACCGCACGGCGTCGATGACACCGATCTGTCCCAGCGACAGCACGCCGGCGGTGGCTGCAGGCTTCTGGTCGACGCGACCGAGAAACGCGTCCAGGCGCGGCTCATCGAGTCGGTCGATGCCGATCGCTGCCATGTCGGTCGCCTCGCGGTCGTCGGCACCCAGATCGGCACGGGCGACCTGCCGATAGAGTTCGACCAACTCTTCGTACGCGGCGCGGGCCGGAATGATCTGCAGAGACACCTCACAGGTCGTGCTCGGCGTCAATCGCTCGAGCACGTAGACCGTGCGCTTCGACGGGCGATAACCGCGGCGCGACGCTGCATCGGCCAGGTCTGCCGGCCAGGGGCCGTCCGCGTTATCCAGTGTGAGACAGACGACACCCTGCGACTCGAAATGCGCCGTAACCTCATCCATGGTGCGCTCGGCGCCGCCTTCCGGCGATTCGACCAGGTCGGCGGCGAAGTTGGCGCACGCCGCGCCCGGGTACCGTGCGCTGGTCAAGCACGTCGCCGCGTCGAGGACGGCCTGCTCCGCGACAGTGCGCCCGAGAACCGCCGCCGCGCGACGCACGGCCCGCACCAGCGCGTCCGCCGTGGGCCTGTGCCCGGCCTGTGCAATGGGCAACTCCATGGAGAAATTATAGATGCCAGCCCGCATTTCTCACGAGTTTCACCGCCCAGCGGGCGGCTTCGTTCGCTGGCTTCGTCCTCCGTGCGATCCGCCCTCGACGTAGTATTCAGCTACGCCTGCGGAGGATCGCGTGTGCATCCTAGCCAGCGAATGAATCTGCCGCGCTGGTGTGTGCACTGTCGATGGCTTCGCCTCGAGTCCCAGTACCGCTGATCTTTGCACCACCGAGCGGCGAAACTCGTGAGAAATGCGGACTAGAGCAGCGGATCAGTCATGCCAAGGTGCTCGAACCCGCGATGACGCAGGAGACACGCGTCGCAGCGGCGGCACGGCTGACCGGCATCGTCGGGGTCGTAGCAACTGTGCGTGAGCGAATAATCGACACCGAGCGAAAGACCACGCTCGATGATCCGGGACTTGGGAAGGTCGATCAGGGGCGTGTGTATCGTGAGTCGGCGCCCCTGCACCGCGGCTCGCGTGGCCAGGTTGGCCATCCGTTCGTAGGCGCGGATGTATTCCGGACGGCAGTCGGGGTAGCCGGAATAATCCACCGCGTTGACGCCGATGAAGATGTCGGCACAGTTCAACACCTCCGCGACCGCCAGTCCATACGAAAGAAATATCGTGTTGCGCGCCGGAACATAAGTCACGGGAATCCCATCGCCCATCTGATCCTCAGCGCGGTCCTTGGGGACTTCGATCGCGTCGGTCAGTGCCGAACCGCCGAACCCCTGCCCACCTGCGCCCGACGGCGGCGCCGTCGATGCCAGGGCAGCGCGATCGATCGTCACGCAGCGGTGGTCAGCCGCACCGAGGTGCTGCGCGACACGTCGCGCTGCGTCGAGCTCCACCCTGTGGCGCTGGCCGTAGTCGAAGCTCAGCGCGTGGCATGAGAATCCAGCATCGCGAGCCGCCGCCAGCGTCGTGGCGCTGTCGAGGCCGCCCGATAGAAGAACCACCGCCGCGGGGCGGTCGTTTGACGCACCCGGTCGCGAGTCATTCATGAGACCGCTCTACGCGTTAATGCCACTCGTCGGATTTCCCGTCGTCGGAATCATCTGACGGACCGTCCGTGTCCATCCCCGTATCTCCCGACGCGGGCATGACCACCACCGTGCGGCCGACCAGATCCCCCAACCGCTGGCGGTAGGGACCCGCCAGTGGCAGAATCAGCAGCGGCGGTGCGATCAGGTCGAATGCCTTCATGCCGTTGCGCACCAGAACCTGCCAGACATTGGGAGCGCCGCCGCTCAGATCCGTCACGCGCAGGCCGAATATCGCCTTGCCCAGGCTCCTGGCCGTGAACATCTCGCTCAGCGCGCAGTGCGACACGTAGAGGCAGATCACCACACCCCCGGGGACCATGCGGCCCCAGCCGCCGGCGTGCCCGGGCCATTGCTCGTAGAGCAGTTCGATGCTGATCCCGAACGTCCAGACGGCCACGGCCACGCACGGGGCCAGATCCACCAGGCCCGCCGCCAGTCGCCTGCCGAAATCGCACAGAGTCAGTTTGCCGGGCAGGTCAAGCTTGTTCGCTTCCGGATCTCGCCGCCAGAAGAGGAACATGATCAGCGTGGCGACCGCCAGCGTCCCGATCCAAAGGACAAAGTCCGTCTCCTGGATCCAGAGCGGCTTCGTACCGATTCGCAGCGGCGTGGGCTCCAACACGACGTTGCCGCGCAGATCCATGTGCGTCCAGGTGGGAAACCGCGATTCGCTGCCGACGGCAAGCAACGCGGCTTCGCTGCCAGCGGGCACGAGCGCCCACGCACCCGTCGCGTTGTCTACGGACAGATCGCCCAGGTCGATGACACGCTGCTCGCGCAGCAGGTGAAGCGAAACAGTGACGGCCGGTGACTCGGATTCGAGGCGCCCCACAACCAGTTGCGATCCCAGGAGGATCGGCTGAACGCCGTGGGCGCCTTCGAGCTGATACCGCATGTGCGACCAACCCTGTTCGCCGAGACGATAATGATCCAGCGCCGCGCCCGTCTGTGTCATGTCCATCGCAACCAGGCGCGGAACCTTGCCGTCCATCAACATCCAGCACGGCGCTCCGTGGGGCCATTGCGTCGGAAGGTCGACTTTGACCCAGCGGTTTGCGTGCAGATAGAGCAGACGATCCTGCGCGGTCTCGAGTGCGGCCGCGGGTTCGGTCGCCTGAACCGGTGACGAATCCGCCGGCGCTGCCGGGCCATCGGCGGCGGCGGCGCTCTCACTTTCGGTCGCTTCGTCGATGTTGGCCGCGTCGAGACGTTGCAGAACGTCCGCGTCGCCCACGCCGACGAGAACCCACAAGCGATGTCGTTCCGCGGCGCAACTGCGAACGGTCAACCCGGGATCCAGCGATCTTCTGACCGCCGGCGCGCTGTAGCGAATCATCGGCCGCGCCGGATCAGATAAGATGCGAATGGAATAGACCGCGCGCTTCTCGTGAATGATCCAGAGGCAATCCTCGGCTGCGGCCATCCCGCCGGGCGCCAGCGGTCCATCGAGTTGTGTCACCCGCTGCAGGGTGTTCGGCTCGTCATCGCGGTGGCGGTGCAGGATGACCTGGCCCGACCCGTCCGGGGTCGTCAGGGCTACCCACAGGTCCGACTCGAAACCCGCCGCGGGCAGTGACTGAGCCGCGACCGCGTGCGGCATGAGCGCCGCCGTGGCCACCAGACAGCAAACCACTGCCGCACGACAGATCGTGATCAGGTTTCGCGTTGTGGCGGTGGACCCGGACCTTAACACCCAAGACACGATAAGGCACGCTCCAGATCGTGTCGATGCCGGCGCAATTCGTGTCGCTGCGTTGTTACGATAACACCATGCTCCGGCAACGGTTGATATTTGGATCGCTGATGTTCGCTGCGCTTGGGGCCGTGCTCCACCTGGACAATCTGCTCGATCGATTCGGCCGCCAGGCCGCGTCGGTGAGTGATCCTTTGCCGTGGCCGGGGGCGGGGGTACCGGGGCTTCTCATGATGGTCGTCTTTGCCCTGCTGATCGCGCTGGCGGCGCGGGAATTGTGCGCCGTCTTCCGTGCCAAGGGGGTCGACTCGGGCACGGCAACGATCATGTTGAGCGCCCTGGCCGGCTTCTTCGCGATGGTGGCGATGGACTTCGGTGGCGACGCCCCACTGCATTCGGCGGCATTGGCATCGCTGTTGGCGTTCGTATTCGTCGCGGCGCTGATCGCACACAGCTTTCGTCGCCAGCGCGTCGATGGCGCGATCGCGTCCGCGGCGGCGGCGCTGTTCTCCCTGGTTTACCTGGGCCTACTGCCGGGGTTCTACCTGGCCATTCGCTCGGCCCACAGCGCGTGGGTGGTCGCGGCAATCATCGTCATCACCAAATGCGCGGACTCCGGCGCCTATTTCACCGGACGATTGATCGGGCGGCACCGGCTGATCCCATGGCTGAGCCCCGGCAAGACATGGGAGGGCCTGGCCGGCGCACTGGTCGCGGCGGCGCTTTGCGCAACCCTGTTCGCGTGGCTCTTCAACACCTGTGGCGGCGCCGGTGTCTGGGCGCAACACGACGGCAGCACGCACCGGCTGTGGGTCGAGCGGCCGTATCGGTACGGCGCCGTGATGTTCGGCGGCGCCGTTCTGGGGCTGGCCGGTCATCTGGGCGACCTGATCGCGAGCCTGTTGAAGCGGGACGCCGGGATCAAGGACTCTGGAAGCACAATCCCCGGATTCGGTGGCCTGCTTGACGTTTTCGATTCGCCCGTCGTCGCCGCCCCCGTGGCCTACTGGTTGATGGTACTGGCGGGGCGCATGGATTGATTTGCGTGAAGCTGTGGGACCGCATACAAATACCGTCTTGAGGTTGGTAGTGCAGGCGTAGCCGAGACTCAGGAGATCCAGTCATCGCAAGACGATTTCAATCGCCCCAGCGCGACACGGGCAAACGCCTGCGCGTCAACGAACTGATCCGAATTTCTCCCGTCCGACTGATCGACGAGAACGACAAACAAGTCGGCACTATCGATCTGGAGGAAGCCAAACAACTCGCGAAGGACGCCAACCTGGACCTGGTCGAGGTGTCGCCGCTCTCGAAGCCGCCGGTCTGCCGGGTCATGGACTACGGCAAATGGAAGTACCACCAGCGCAAGAAGGAGCAGAAAAACCGAAGCCACGCCAAGCAAAGCGAGCTGAAGGGCATGAGGCTTCGACCGAAGATCGACGTTCACGATCTGAACATCAAGGTCGCCAAGGCTCACGAATTTCTCGCTGATGGTCACAAGGTGCAGTTCACGATGATCTTCAGGGGCCGTGAAATGGCACACCGCGAACTCGGGCAAAAGACGTTGTTTGGGATACGCGACAGGCTCGCAGACCTGAGCAAGGTCGAGTCGGAGCCACGGATGATGCACAGGCGGATGACCATGGTCCTGGCGCCAGGTCGCGCCGCGAAGACGCCGTCCGAACCGGCCGATTCGAATGCGCCCAAATCGAAGCCCGAGGACTCGAAGCCTCCCGACTCGAAGCCCCCCGAGACTAAGGCGACTGGCGAGTCCACCGCAGCGGCGACGCCCTAGTACTACAACGCTACGAAAGCTCAAGATATATGACCTTGCCCCCTGAAACGAGTCCATGTCGAATGTTAGTGAATTCGGCATGGACGCATTCAGGGAAGGGCAAGGATCATGGCCAAGAAACGGCAGGGCGCTGAGCAGATCATCCCAAAGCTGAGGGAGGCGGAGGTTGAACTGGCAAGAGGACTGAAGGTCCCGCAGGTCTGCA
>CAUZBA010000083.1:0-10600 GCA_963577635.1 Phycisphaerae bacterium | reverse complement strand
TAGGTCGGCCGCCTTGCCTGGAATAAAGGTTGCTCGCAACTTCCCTTATGCCAGAAAGACCAACCTTTTCAATAGAGTCGTGAGAAATGCGGGCTAAGAAAGCAACGTAGCACCACCCTCCGTCGCTCGCTCAAAAAAAACCGGACGCCATTGCTGACGTCCGGTTCGTAAACTCATAAATACAGCAGCCGTTACCGCCCGCTCAATAATCCATGTCATCCATGCCCGGGCCGCCACCCTTGTCCTTCTTCTTTTCCTTGATCTCGCTGACGACGGCATCGGTGGTCAGTAGCAGACCCGCAATGGACGCGGCGTTCTGCAGGGCGATGCGCTCGACTTTCGTCGGAACGATCACGCCCATGGAGATCAGGTCCCCGTACTTGTGGGTCAGGGCGTTGTAGCCGTAGTTGGTTGCGGAATTGGAATCGACGTTCTGGGCCACGACCGATCCGTCCAGACCGCAGTTCGCCGCGATCTGCTTGATCGGCGCCGACAGGGACCTGAACACGATGTCCGCGCCGATGGCCTCGTCGCCCTCGAGCTGCTTCTTAAGGCTCTTCAGGGTCTTACGGGCACGAAGAACTGCGACGCCTCCGCCGGCCAGGACGCCCTCCTCGACCGCGGCCCGACAGGCGTGCATGGCGTCTTCTACGCGGGCTTTCTTTTCCTTCATCTCGGATTCGGTCGCGGCGCCGACGTTAATCTGGGCGACGCCGCCGCTGAGCTTGGCCAGGCGCTCCTGGAGCTTCTCGATGTCGTAGTCGCTCGTGCTGCGATCGATTTCGTTCTTGACGGCCTCGATTCGGCCCTTGATGTCCGCGGTCTTCCCGGCACCCTCAATGAGCGTCGTGTTTTCCTTGTCCACGACAATCTTCTTGCAGCGACCCAGGTCGGTCAGCTCCAGCTTCTCCAGCTCGATGCCGAGTTCTTCCATGATGGCGCGGCCGCCGGTGAGCGTGGCAACGTCCTCGAGCATTGCTTTGCGACGATCGCCGAAGCCGGGGGCCTTGACCGCACAGACCTTCAGAACGCCGCGAAGTCGGTTGACCACCAGCGTGGCCAGTGCCTCGCCCTCGATGTCCTCGGCAACGATCAGAACGGACTTGCCCGCCTCGGCAATGCGGCCGAGGATCGGAACGAGGTCTTTGGCGTTCGAGATCTTCTTCTCGTGAATCAGCACGTAGGCGTCCTCGAGCACCGACTCCATGTTCGCCGGGTCGGTGACGAAGTGCGGCGACAGATATCCCTTGTCGAACTGCATGCCCTCGACCAACTCGACCGTGGTATCGAGGCTCTTGCCCTCTTCGACGGTGATCACGCCGTCCTTGCCGACCTTGTCCATCGCCTCGGCGATGATGTCGCCGATCGTCTTGTCCTGGTTGGCGGCACACGTGCCGACCTGGGCGATCTCGGTAGACGAGCCGATCTTCTTGGACATCTTGTCCAGTTCCTTCACGATCGCGTCCACGGCTTTGTCAACGCCGCGCTTGACCTGGTTGGCGTTGGCGCCGGCGGTGATGTTCTTCAGTCCCTCGGTAAAGATCGCTTCGGCGTAGATCGTGGCCGTGGTGGTCCCGTCACCGGCGTCCTTGGACGACTTGGACGCGACCTCCTTGACCATCTGCGCGCCGATGTTTTCCATCGCGTCCTCGATCTCGATTTCCTTGGCGACGGTGACGCCGTCCTTGGTCACCGTGGGAGATCCGAACGACTTTTCAAGAATGACCACTCGGCCGGACGGGCCGAGCGTGCCCTTGACGGCCTTCGCGAGCTTGGCGATGCCGCGCCGAATGGCCTCGCGGGCCTCTGTATCGAATTTGATCGTTTTCGCTGCCATGTTGGAGTTCTCCAGAAACGGTTGTTCAGTTGGTTTGCGGCACGATTAGTCAGCTAAGCACGCCCAGAATTTCGTCCTCTGCGATGACCAGCATCTCGTCGTCGTCGATCTTGACTTCCGTGCCGCCCCACTTGCCGATCAGGACCGTGTCACCCTTTTTCACCTGAAACGGCGCCCGCTTGCCGTCGTCGAGCACTCGGCCGTCGCCGACGGACACGACCTTGGCCTGCTGGGGCTTTTCCTTGACTGACTCGGGCAGGTAGATCCCGGACTGTGTCTTTTCCTCTGCGTCAACGCGCTTGATCAGGACCTTGTCGCCTAGCGGTCGGATCTTCATGGACGTCGCTCCTTCTAATTAGCGCCCTCATCGGCGCGGTCAGTGAAACGGCGAAACTGCGACGAACCGTCGTCCCGGTTCGGGGCGCCGGCATGTCCGGGCCAGGCGCCGCTGTACCGGCGATCCACCAGACGCTGGAAGACCGCCAACAACTGTTCGAGTTCGACCGGCTTGTTCATCACGCTGAACGCTCCGAGTCGCAGTGCATCGCGCAGGATTCTTTCGGCCTGTCCGCGGCTGTACGCGGGTTTGCGCAACAGCACCACCGGAGGCCGGTTCGGCATACGGCGAAAAAGCTCCAGCAACCAGAGACCGGCGGGCCCGGCCTGGGCGGCGGCGGGCGGCGCCGACCCGGACTGCGCTGTCCCGGAATTCGTTGACTGGGGCGAGGACATCGCATCGAGGGCCTCGCCGAGCGGCGTTCCGAGGTCGATGACCGCGGCATGAATCGCAAACCGCTCCGCCAGACGGATCGCGTCCCGTCCGGTGCTGGCCACGAAGGCCTCCACGCCCTGGGGCTGCAGCAGGCGCGGCAACTGATCGGTCCAGTGCTGTTCGCCGGTGTGTGGGCGGTCTTCTGTAAGCAGGATGTTGAACCGGGTGCCGGATTTCATGCATAAGTCAACCACAGTCGCGACCTGTCGCGTTCCTAAAGGACGCAAACCGGGTGCCGGGTAAAGGAACCGCGTCCACTCGGGTAGAACATTGCAAGCCTTTATAAATAAAGTTGTTACAACTCACTCGCCGCGTGTTGGGCCCCACACCACCAGGACCTCCCTGCCACGGCCCAAGGCAGGCGGGCCCCGAGGTGTCGATTTGGCAGGAGCCGATCACGCCGATGGCCAAGCGAGGATGATCCGGACGACGGTGTCCAGCATCCGCTGAAGCATCTCGTGCGGCATGGCGGGAATCGGCATCAGGACGATCACGTCCCCCAGGGGTCTCAGAATCACGCCCTCGCAGCGCAGGGCCAGGCACAATTCGCTGCCCGTGCGCTTCGAGAAGTCGAAAGGCTCCCGTGCCGCACGATCCCGGCAAAACTCGATGCCGACCATGATGCCGCGCTGGCGCACGTCCAACACGTGAGGGCAGGGCCGCAGGGCCTCGAGCCGCTCGGCGATGATCCTGGCGCTGCCGGCGACATGCTCCAGCAGGTGCGACGACTCGAAAAGGTCGAGGCTGGCCATGGCCGCCGCGCAGCCCAGGGCGTTGCCCGTGAACGTGTGACCGTGGTAGAGCGTGCGCCGTTCGGCCAACTCGCCGCAGAACGCCTGCTCGACTCGGTCGGTGGCCAGCGTGGCCGCCAGCGGCAGATAGCCGCCGCTGAGCCCCTTCCCCAGGCACATGATGTCGGGCTCGACGCGCTCATGGGCGCAGGCGAACATCGTCCCGGTACGGCCGAAGCCGGTGGCGACCTCGTCGGCGATCAACAAGGTGCCGTGCTCACGGGCAAGATCATGCACACCGCGTAGGAAACCCTGCGGCTGGCAGATGATGCCCGCCGCACCCTGCACGATCGGTTCGATGACAACCGCCGCGGTATGTTTGCCCTGCTCTTCGAGGAGGCGCTTCAACTGCCCGAGGCAGCGATCACGCAGGGCCCGGCCCAGGGCGCCATCCTCGCTGGGCCAGACGCCGTCCGCACCCGTCGCAGCGCCGGCAACGGCGTCGCGCACTTCCCGCGGCTCGCGGCACGGATCCGGTAACGGCGCATACGTCGTGGGAAACACCATGGACGCAAACGGGCGGTGGAACAGATCGCTGAACCCAACGGACATCGCCCCGGTCGTGTCGCCGTGATAGGCACCGCCGAAACCGATGAACCGGTTGCGTTCGCCATGGCCGTTGTGATGCCAGTAGCCCACGGCCATCTTCAGCGCGACCTCAACGGCCGCGGCACCGGCGTCGCTGTAGAACACCTTGTTCAATGCGCCCGGCGCGATCCGGCACAACCGCGCCGCCAGCTCGATGCTTGGCGGCGAGGCCATGCCCAGCAGCGTCGTGTGGGCCACCGCGGCGAGCTGGTCGCGTATGGCGCCGTCGATTTGCGGCACCGTGTGCCCGTGCACATTGCACCAGAGGCTGGAGACCCCGTCGAGATATCGGTTGCCGTCGGTGTCAATCAGCTCACAGCCTTCGGCGCCGGCGATGATCAGCGGGTCGGACTGCCGCCACTGCAGCATCGGCGTGAACGGGTGCCACACGTGTTCGCGGTCCAGCGCCGCGAGGCGGCGCGAATCGGCGGACGGTTGGTTCATCACGCCGCGAATATACCGCCTCACCCGGTGTGACGACGTCCACTTGGCTGGCCCAGGCGGCAGACGTATACTCGGGCTCGTCCATCATCACTGTTCATTGCCACTGTCAACCCGTGTGGAGGCGTCGCTATGCCGAAATACACGACGGCGGATATCCGCAACATCGCGCTGGTGGGCCACGCCGGGTCCGGAAAAACCAGCCTCGTCGAAACCATCCTGAATCTGACGGGAGTCCTCGGCCACGTGGGCCTGGTCGAGAACGGCGACACCGCGTGCGACTTCGCGCCGGAGGAACAGCAACGTCGCCAGAGTCTCTTCAATGCGGTCGTGCACTGCGATCACGACGGCAAGCGCATCAACCTGATCGACACGCCGGGTTCTCCGGACTTCGTCGGCCAGGCACTCGCAGCCCTGGACGCCGTCGAAACCGTCGCGGTGGTGATCAACGCGTCCGCCGGCATCGAGCAGACGACGCGGCGCATGATGGACCGGGCCAAGCAAAACAAGCTGTGCCGGATGATCATCGTGAATAAGATCGATGCGGAGCACGCCGACCCGGCCGGTCTGGTCGGGGAGATACGCGAATTATTCGGGCGCGAATGCTTGCCGATCAATCTGCCGGCCCAGAACGGTACTGCGATCATCGACTGCTTCGGCATCGCCGAGGGCGACAGCGATCTCGGCCCCGTGGCGGACGCCCACACGCAGATCATCGAACAGGTGGTCGAGGTCGATGACGCTTTGATGGAAAAGTACCTCGAACAGGGCGAGGTGAAACCGGAGCAGTTGCATGACCCCTTCGACAAGGCGTTGCGAGAAGGACACCTGGTGCCGATCTGCTTCACCAGCGCGCGAAAGCACGACGACCCCCAAACCGCCGTGGGCGTCGCGGAATTGCTGCAGCTGATCGTCAAACTGGCCCCCAGCCCGTCGGAGGGAAACCCGTTCACCTTCCTCAAGGGAGAGGGCGACGAGGCCGAGACGGTGGTCGCCGAACCCGACGGCGCCAAGCCGGCGCTGGCGCACGTATTCAAGATCGTGAACGACCGGTTCGGCAAGCTGAGTGTGCTTCGCGTCCATCAGGGAACGATCACCAAGGACTCCCATTTGTGCGTCGGCTCCTCCAAACGCCCCATCAAGCTCGGCCACATCCACAGCGTGCAGGGCGCGGAGCATTACGAATTGGACTCGGCATTGGCCGGCGACTTGTGCGCGGTGATCAAGGTGGATGAACTCAAACTCGGCAGCGTCCTGCGCGAGTCGGATTCGGGCGGGGACATGCGCCTGAGCCGGACACCCTACCCGAAGCCGATGTATGGCCTTGCGGTGAGCGCCAAGAGCCGAGGAGACGAGGTCAAGATCGGCGAATCATTGGCAAGGCTCGACGAGGAAGACCCGACCTTTCAGGTGACGCGCGACGCTTCGACCCACGAAATGATCATCAACGGCATGGGCGACATGCATTTGCGCGTGGTGCTCGAACGGCTGAAGAACAAGTACAACATTGAGGTGGACACGAAACCGCCCAAGATCGCCTACCGTGAGACCGTCACCGCCAAAGCCGAAGGACACCACCGCCACAAGAAGCAGACAGGAGGCGCTGGCCAGTTCGGCGAAGTGTATCTGCGCGTGGAGCCGATGGACCGGGACGCCGGCTTCGAATTCGTCAACGACATCTTCGGCGGCTCGATTCCGACGCAGTTCATCCCCGCGATTGAAAAGGGAGTGCGCCAGGTGCTCGTCGAGGGCTGCATCGCCGGATACCCGTTGCAGGATGTCCGCGTCGCGGTGTACGACGGCAAGCATCATCCGGTGGATTCCAAGGAGGTGGCATTCGTCACCGCCGCTCGAAAAGGATTTCAGGATGCGATCAGCAAGGCTCGGCCCGTGCTGCTCGAGCCGATCGTGAACGTGGAGATCACCGTGCCCAACGGCAAGATGGGAGACATCACCGGCGACCTGTCGGGCAAGCGGGGCCGCGTGCAGAGCACGGACATGATGCCCGGAGGCATGTCCGTGATCCAGGCCCAGGTACCACTTTCGGAAATGTCCAACTACCAGAGCCAACTCAAGAGCGTCACCGCCGGCCAGGGCTCCTACTCCATGGAATTCAGCCACTATGACCAGATGCCGGCAAACGTCCAGAAGCAGATTATCGCTCAGTACAAGCCGAAGAAGGAAGAAGAGTGATCACTGCAGGTAGCCGATCGCTTTGAGTCGTCGACGGCTCTGCTCGTCGGTCAGCGCTTCTGCGTCCGATGGCGGCGGTCGAGACTCCAGCCAGCCGGCTAGGCGTTCTCGCAATTGGCTGGCGCGCTTGGGATCACACCGCCGGACGTTTACGGTCTCCTGGGGATCTTCGGCAAGGTTATACAATTCCTGCTTGCCCGTGGTGGAAGCGATGTATTACATGTTCTGGTCGTAAATCGCGCGTTCGACACGTCTGAAATGCGACCCTAAGAATATGTGCGGATAGGATTCTCTGATCATGGGCTCCGCGTCGGGTGCCGGCGGCGCCAGGAGGCTGCGACCTTGCACGCCGTCGGGGGTCGGCAAGTCCAGGACGTCCATGATGGTCGGCATCAGGTCGATCAGGCTGACCGGACGGTCCACGATCTTGCCCTCTGCCGAGCCTGGAAACTTGATCAGCAGTGGCACGTGCACCTGATCCTGGCAAACACTGATCGCATCTTGCACGAGTTGCCGTTCCCCGAACGCCTCGCCGTGATCCGATGTCACGATCAGCAGGCACTCGTCGTAGATGCCCAAACGCTTCAGGCGATCAACGACCTGGTCGACCTGCCCGTCCATGTAGGCAATCGCGCCGTCGTACTGCGAGTGAAGGTGGGCGCGTTCCCAATCCAGGACATCACGAACACGTTTGCGCACGACCTGCCGCAGCACAGTGAAATGCCGCGTGGTGTCGAACCTGAGGTCCTTTCCCGGCCAGCGAGTGTCGAAGGACGGCGGCGGAACGTATGGCCAGTGCGCGTCCATATAGTTCAGCAGCAGGAACAGGGAATCGCCGCGAGGCAGTGCCCGATCGACAAGCGCGAACGCGACCGAATTGATCTGCTCTTCCCGCCGATAGTGGCGCTTGAACAGGTGATCCGGCAACCTCTTCGCCAGATGGCGAAAGATCGGTTCGCGCAGCAGAAACGCTTCGGCGCTCCGCATTCGGTCGATGATGACGAACGGCCACGACGGCTTCACATCGAATGTGTCGAATCCCTGCTCCAGGCCGTAACCGCTGCCAAATAAGATGTGGTTCGCCACGACGCCGATATTCAGATATCCCGCATCAGACAGCCTCTCCGCAATCGTGACGAACCTGTCTTGTAACCGCGCACCGAGCCCTTCATCGTTGTGGTGTGCCCCGTGCGACCGGGTGTAGAGTCCGGTGAACATCGACGCGTGCCGCGACTGAGGGTCATGTCGCCGGGAGCGATCGCCCGTGTGTAGACGGTGGCCTGACCGGCAAGATCCCGCAGGATCAGCGTGGTGTCCCGGGCGTAGCCGTAAACAGAGAGGCTGGCCGCCCTAACTGTATCGAGAATAATCAGAACAACGTGCGGTCTTTTCTGCGCCGTCGGCGCGGCGGCACGGCGTTCCGGAAGCTTTGGCTGCGGTGCAACGCGGGTGTAAGCAATCACGAGCATCAGCGCCGCGGCGCCGAATACGACCACAGGGCTACGCAGCACACGAGTGGAAACATCCCGGTCCGCGGCGCCCACCGGGCGACAACGGCGGCGACTAGGGCGCAGAGGCCCAAGATGCACGGCTTCACAAGCGTTTTCGCATCGATCAGCAATTCCAACTCCAACCACGCGGTGCCGACCAGGCGAGGGTCGAACCACGAAGCACCGCGCGCCTGCGATCGGGACCGGCCGCGGCCACCACCGCCGCGCCCAGAATCGTCAAAACACTCATGAGCGTAATGGCCGTCGCCACGAAACCGTAAGTCACAAGCAGGCTGGCGGCGTACACCGACGCAGCCATCAACGGCACGACGCGCTGAATGTCACTCGACAGATCCTCGCCCTGTTCGACCCAGGCCCGGACCGTCGCGTGCAGCACGGCGGCGACCAGGGCGCCCGACACCACGCCAACCGCGAGGTAGATCAAGGTGAGCGCGGCGGTCAGGACCCAATGCCAGATCGCGAACGGGTCGTTCGCAGATGTGAACACGGACATCAGATCGGCCACGACAGCCTCGAAGATCGCGTACCAGAGCCACGTGACCACGACGGCCGAAGCGCCGGACCGCAGATGGATCCAAAGGTTTCCGGTTTTGTGTTTCATGACGGATCTCGAATCAACCGGTAGACAAACGAGCCTCCTTCGCGAAGTCCAACCTCCCCGCCCTTCATGACGAACCGCCTTCGGCACTCGGTTCGTCAAGTCGGTAGATGACCCACCGTGCGTTCACGTCAAGAGCCGTGTAGCGCGCGTCCAGGGCGGTCTTCAAGTCGGGATGGCGATCGATAATCTCTGGAAACACTGTCGCAAAACAGCGCGCGCCCCGCCGGCGAAGCGTCTCGACGAAAGCGGGCGTGGCCTGGACCTCGTCGATGCTCCAACCGTTTCGGTTACTGTTGTAAAAGTCTCGCGGGTCGCAATATAGGTCCTCCCCCTGGGCGGTTCGGTGACGGTAGAGCATCACGTCGAACGGCTCTGCGGGACGCGGCACCGCGAAGATCACCAGATTGGTGGTTTCCGTCAAATTCTCGACGACGCGGGTAAACGGGATTCGAACCTTGTCGGGCTCACGAATCCTGATCTTGCCTCTCATCTCGTACGCGCTAAATGCCAGGGCGCACAAAAGAAGAACGGCAACGGTGACCCTGGAGAAGACGGCTCTGTCGAGAATCGTCGTGACGCCGAATCCCATGTACGCGGCGGCGACGCTCACGATCGGAAGCTGGTAATAGTCGTGGCCCCAGTTTGGTTTCGGCGCCAGCAGGATGCAGATCGCGAATCCAATCGCCCACCAGTGCAAGACGCGGCCGCGAGGCGACTGCAGAGCGAGCACACCCACGGCCAGAAAGAGCATGCCCACCGGCGTGGCGATGCGGTAGATCAGACGCTGCACGATTTCCAGGCCGAGCCAACGCCAATGCACATCGTTCACGGGCCAATGGCCGGACGTGACCGGCCGCCCGAATATTCCGAGTGTGTTGCCGTGATTCAGCCAGAGCTGGTAACCGTGGATGTACCAGAGAACCGCCGGCACGACGGCCGCGGCAGCGACGAACCACAACGCCGGCTGGGCCGGGAACCGCCATCCGAATCTGCGGACTGACAGATAGAGAATGGGAAGACCGAGGTAGAGGCTGTGCGGCTTGATAAGGACGGCGGCGCTGAGCCCCAGCGAGCTGAGGAAAAGCATCCAGGCGCGACCGCCCTCGATCCAACGGCAGAAGAACGCGATCGCCACCAGGGAGCCAAACGCCATGAGGGTATCGGGTTGGAAGCTGCGCGAATAGATCATGCTCAGCGGCGTGAAGCAGTAAAAGCCCACGGCAAACAGCGCGGCACGATCGTCGAACAGTCGACGCGCGAAGCTGAACAGCAGGACGGCCGAGAGGGCATAGATGATGATGTTCAGCGCGCGGCCGACCCAGTCGTGAGGCCCAAAGACGTGGTACAGAACGGCCACGGCGTAGCTGTAGATCTGGAAGTCGGCTTCCACGTACCCGGTCGACGCGCCGCGCCAGTCGATCCGAGGGTAGAAGATGTTCATCCCCTCGTCGTAGAAGTTGCGGGCGATGGCAGCCGTTTCGCACTGCCTGTACCCTTGCCCGTCCAACAACGGCATATCAATCCTGTAGAGCCGCGGCACGACGCCGACGAGCACCAGCGCCACCAGCACAGCCGCCGTCCACCGGCCGTTCGCACGGTGTTCCGAACTCTCACTGTGTTCGATCATGCAAGGCCGCCCGGCATTGTTGCTTCCAAAGTGCCAACTTCGATTGAATCGTATTATCGGCGAACACGCGTCGGACGGAAGAGACTCGACCTGCGGCACCGGATACCAGGCAACGAATCGCAACGCTGTAAGTCTATTGATCGACCACACGACGGCAGGCGCCTGAACTCTCTCTCTCTCTCCCCCCCCTCCCCTCCCCCCGTCGCTCCGTCGCTGCGTCGCTTCTGTCATCACACCCG
>CAUZBA010000082.1:0-10608 GCA_963577635.1 Phycisphaerae bacterium | reverse complement strand
GGCGTCGTGACCCTCGAACATGCAGTCGGGGCACACCTGCGTTGAAACGGGTTGGCCTCGGCCGCCCTGGACCAGTTCGGCGGAGACTATCCCGGTGGGGATGATGATCATGCAGTAGCCGAGAATCATGACGACCGCGGCGACCGTCTTGCCAAGCGGTGTGATCGGCGCAATGTCGCCGTACCCCACGGTGGTCATGGTCACGATCGCCCAGTACATGCTCTGCGGGATGGATGTGAAGCCGCTGTCCTTTCCGAATTCGATCAGATACATGGCCGAACCCATGATGATGACCAGGATCAAGACCGTGACCAGGAACACCGTGATCTTGGCCCGACTGGCCCACACGGCGCGGCGCAGGGCGGTAGCTTCGGACAGATAACGTGCGAGTTTGAAGACGCGGAAAATGCGCAGCAGGCGCAAGCCGCGAATCACCAGCAAATGCTGCGATCGGGGCAGAAAGAGGCTGGCGTAGGTGGGCAGAATGGCCAGTAGGTCCACGACCCCGAAAAAGCTGATCGCGTAACTTCGGGGCAACCGAACGCACAAGAGTCGCAATGCGTACTCCAGTGTGAACAGCACGGTAAACGTCCATTCGGCCGCAAGGAGAATGCTCTGGTGCTGCTCGCGGATGCTCGTAACGCTCTCCAGCATTACGATCACGATGCTCAACACGATCGCTATCAGAAGGATGACATCAAAGGCTTTGCCGGCGACCGTGTCGGCCTCGAAGATGATCTCGTGCAGCTTTCGGCGCCATGCGGCCATCTCGATCTCATCGCGATGTTCGGGCTCGCTCATGGAACGCAGTTTACGTACCTGCCTTGTGATGTGAAATAGCCACCGGCAACCGGATGTTGCGTCGTGAAAGCTACCTTCTTATCCCCAATCGATCGACGCCGGGACGGCCGAATTCGCCCGTGGCGGCGCCCCGTTCGATCAGCGTATCGTCGACATGCTCTTTCATTCGCTCCTGTACGGTGGTCACCAGACGATCGAGCGCGTCGTCCTCGCCCTCGGCAACCATTCTGACCCTGCCGTCCGGCAGGTTCTGCACGTATCCGCAGACCGGTTGGCTCGCAGCCAGCCTGACTGTCGCAAACCGAAAACCGACGCCCTGGACCTGACCCGAGAAATGCACCGTGTAGCGAGTCACTATTCGATGGATGCCATGACTTCGTCGGGGATCTCGAAGTTGGCGTACACCTTCTGGACGTCGTCGTGGTCTTCGAGAACCTCGATCATGCCCAGGAGCTTTCGTGCGTCGTTGCCCGCGGTGGCCACGGTGGTGCTGGGTATGCGCGTCATGGTTGCCGACTCGATCGGGATCTCGGCGGCCTCGACCGCATCCTTCACGGCGATGAAGTCAGCCGGATCGCACACGATCTGCCAGAAGTCGCCGTCATCGACCACATCGTCGGCGCCGGCATCGAGCACGCACTGCAAAATTTTCTCTTCGTCGGCGTCACTCTTGCCCACGAGGACCTGCCCCTTCGGGTGAAAGATGTACGCGACGCAGCCGCTCGATCCCAGATTACCGCCGCCCTTATCGAATATCTTTCGAACCTCGCCGGCCGTACGATTGCGGTTGTTGGTAAGGATTTCCATCAGAACGGCCACACCGCCGGGACCGTACCCCTCGTAGATCGCGCTCTCGTAACTCTCGCCGGCCAGCTCACCCGTGCCCTTCTTGATCGCGTTGGCAATCGTGTCCTTGGGCATGTTGGCAGCCTTGGCCTCTTCCACGGCGTAGCGCAACGTGAGATTGGAGGCCGGGTCGCCCCCGCCGTTTTTCGCCGCGACGATGATCGCCCTGGCGCACTTGCTCCAGGCGCTGCCGCGCCGCGCATCCTGCCGCGCCTTGCGGTGCTTGATGTTTGCCCATTTGCTGTGACCGGCCATGCGCATCTCCTCGATTCACATCACATTTTAGGAACTTCCACACGCCGTGCACGGAAGCGCCAGACGTCGAAATGGCTGTTCAGCCAATCTGGCCAACCTGCGCCGCCGGTGGTAACTAATAGCGACTGGCACAGTGGAACCGTTTGCAACATTTATCCGTTATTCCGTTTGACTCGCCGTAACGGTATGGCATGGTTCATGGCGGAACTCTTCCCTGGAGGAGGATGTCGTCACATGGCCGCGCGAGGATAGAGAATGTGGCCTGCCGCAGCGCTACGGACATCTCTGAGGGACCGATATTCGTGAACAATGCCGGCTGCGGCGACGTAGGAACTACAGGAGCCGCCCACAGTTGAGCACACCGGATTACTGCCGAATGGAGATGTCGACCGAGCCGCCAGTGTGTCTGGAAAGGACCAGGAATGCCCATCGCGGATCTCACGGACGTGAGAATGCACTACGAGGTGTACGGCACGGGGCAGCCGGTCGTTTTGATTCCCGGGCTCGGCGTTACCAGTGAGATATGGCGCACATCGGCGGACTTCCTATCTGAATCATTCTCGGTGATCTGTCCCGACAATCGCGGGATCGGGCGATCCTCGGCCAAACGCCAGCCCCGTACGGTTCGCGATTACAGCGCGGACCTGCTGGAACTGTTCGACCATTTGCAATTGGAACGCGCCCATGTGATGGGGTTGTCTCTGGGCGGCGTCATCGCGCAATGTTTTGCGGTGGAGCATCCTGACAGAATCCACCGGCTCGTGATCGTTGCGGCGACCCACGACTTCACGCCTTACCTGCGCGAGATGAGCCGACTGGTCGGCCACACGCTGCACTGGTTTCCAAAATCAATGTTCGAACGGACATTCGAGATTCTTGGGGCCGGACCGCCCTGTTTCGACGCCAACCCGGGCCGCATCGACGAGCGGATTCTCCTGACGCGCAAGATGGGTGTCCCGGCGCGCGCCATCGGTCGCCAGATGCACGCCCTGGCGTCAAGCCGTTTCGACCCGAATGAGTTTCACATCGCAGCGCCGACGCTTGCCCTCAGCGGTCAGTTCGATTCCCTGATTCCAAGTTGCTACGTGCGGAAGACCGCAGCACTGATCAGGGACAGCCGATTCATCTTGATCCCTGACGCGGGACACAACCCGTTCATCGACCGCCCGGATTTCGTCCTGCCCTTGATCCACGCGTTTCTCACCGGCAGCGAGATCGCCAACGATCGTGCCGAACGCGAAACATCTCAGTCGAGTGCGCTGCCGCCGCGTGGCAACGCGTGGGGTTCGCCAGGTCGACGGTTGTCGTGGGCCGGATCCCGCGACGGTGTGAGAGGTGGATGAACGCATGCGGATTCGAATACACAACGCGATCCAGCAGTGGAAGCGGCCGCTACGCCTGCTGCCGTCCATGGTGCGCCGCCGAACGCGACGAGAGGATGGGCCAATCGATCCGGGTGCAGCGCCGACGCCGCCGCGTGACCCGGAGCTGACACTGCACTACCCGACGACGAGTCTGGGCAGAGTCCTGGACCAGACGGCCGATCGCTTCGGCGACGCCCCGGCGATCGTCTACGGCGAGTCGCGGTGGACGTACGGCGAACTGTTGCGCGACGTCAACCGCCTGGCCGCCGGATTGGCGCGGATGGGAGTGGGCAAGGGCGACCGCGTGATGATGACGCTGCCGAACTGCCCCGAGTTCGTCACCAGCTTCATGGCGGTGCAGAAACTCGGCGCGATCGTGGTCAACGCCGGGCCGTTGATGGGCGCCGACGACCTTCGATCGCTGTGCGCCATGACCCGCCCGCGGATGTTGATCGGTCTGGACCTACAGGCACCCATGCTCACGAGGATCGACGCGATCGAATCCCTGACGGCCGCGGTGTTGCACGACGACCGCCAACTTACTCGGCTGTGGGTGTCACTCAAGGACTATCAGAAGATCTGGAAGCGGCTTGGATACCGGGCCCGACTATGGCAGACGCGTCAGAGCAACGGCCGCAACGGCCACGACCGATCGATCGAGGAACTGATGGCCGAGGCACCGTCCCGTCCGCCCACGGTCGCCCCCGATCCCGACCAGACGGCGGTGTTGCAGCCCACCGGGGGCACCACCGGAAGCCTCAAGGTCGCACAACTGTCGCACCGCAATCTACTGGCGAACGCCACGCAGATTTCGTCCTGCGTGCACATCCAGGCGGGTCAGGACCGGATCCTGGCCGTTCTTCCCATGTTCCACGTATACGGTCTGACGACGTGCCTGATCACATCGCTGTTCCACGGGGCCGCGATGGTGCCTCTGACGCGCGTGATCATCGCGCAGATTCTTGACGCCATCGCGACGAACCGGCCCACGGTGATCCCCCTGGCGCCGGCGATCATCGAGCCGATCTGCGACGCCCTGGACAGGAACCCGCGGCCGGACGTCATCGAAGCCGTGCAATCGGCGGTCGTCACCAGCGGTGCCGCGCCACTCACGGTCGAGACTTCGCAGCGCTTCGAGCGGCTCACCGGGACGCGGATCGCCCAGGGTTACGGTCTGACGGAAGCCGCGCCGGTGACGCACGCGAATCCGACAACCGATCCGCGACCCGGCTCGATCGGCCTGCCGCTCGCCGACACCGCCGTCCGCATCGTCGACACGGACGATCCGACGCGCGACGCCGAACCGGACGCGGCGGGCGAACTGTGGATCAGCGGACCCCAGGTGATGTCCGGCTACTTTGAGAACGCATCTGAATCGCAGCGCGTACTAAAGACCGACGCGACGGGACGCACGTGGTTGCGCACGGGGGACGTCGTCCGCGTCGACGACGACGGGTACTTCCACGTGCTCGACCGGTGCAAGGACATGATCAACTGCGGCGGACTCAAGGTCTACCCGGGCAAGGTGGAATGCGTCCTGAAGCAACACCCGAAGGTCGTCGACGCCGCCGTCATCGGGCGACCCGACGCGGTCAAGACCGAGATCGTCGTCGCGATTGTCGTCCTGGAACCCAACACCGTTGATGACGATGCCCTTCGGGACGATCTTCGAACTCACTGTCGCAGGCACCTGGCGTTCTACGAGGTGCCGCGCCGCGTCAAGGTTGTAGAGTCTCTGCCGCGCACATCGCTGGGCAAGCTTCAGAAATACCGGCTGCGAGACGATGCCGACTCGAACGTCCAAGGTGCCGCAGACAAAGCGGCGCCGCACCCGGCCAAGAACGGCGGAACGCCCCGCGGCAACGGCAAGGAGCACGCGTGATGGTTGCATGGCACTCGGACAACGCGAGCGTGGCCGTGCTTGGCGGCGTGCGCACACCGTTCACGAAGGCGGGCGGCCCGATGCGGAACGTCCACCTGACCGAACTGAGTCGGGTGGTGATGCAGGAGACCCTCTACCGCGTCGGGTGCCCGCCCCAGGATGTGGACGAGGTGACGCTCGGCAACGTCGTCATGCCCGCCGACGCCGCCAACCCGGCCCGCGTCGCCGCGATGCGAGCGGGCATCCCGGCGCATGTGCCGGCACTGACGGTCCAGCGCAACTGCGCTTCGGGCATGGAGGCGATCGCACAGGCCGCGGCGCGCGTCGGCCACGGCGACGCCCGTCTCGCCCTGGCCGCCGGGGCCGAGTCGATGAGCACCATTCCGTTCCTGCTGCCCACCGAGACGCTCGAGCCGATGGCGAGCCTGGCCAGGAGCCGCAAGTGGTGGCAGAAGCTCGCCGTCCTCGCGACGCTGCGCCCCAGGCACCTGCGTCCCGTGTGGGGAGGCGAGTTGGGTCTGACCGACCCGCTGTGCGGCATGATCATGGGCAAGACGGCCGAGGTGCTTGCCCACGAGTTCGCGATCAGCCGACGCGAGCAGGACGACTTCGCACTGCGGTCACATCGCCGGGCCACACAGGCCGCCCAAAGTGATCGATTCGACGATCAGCTCACACCCGTCTACGCGCCGAGGCGTTTCGACCCAGTGACGGCCGATGTCGGCCCGCGCGCCAACCAGAGCGACGAAGCACTCGCGAAGCTGCGGCCGATCTTCGACAGGGCGGATGGAACCGTCACGGTCGGCAATTGCTGCCAGGTGACGGACGGCGCCGCGTGCGTGCTGCTCGCCGACGCCGATCTCGCTCGCGCGGAGGGATACGAAATCCTCGGTCACATCCGCGCCTACGCGGTGGCCGCCCTCGATCCGGCGCACATGGGCCTCGGCCCCGTGCACGCGATCGACCACGTGCTGCGCATGACCGGCCACGACCTCGCCGATATCGATCTGATCGAGATCAACGAGGCGTTCGCGGCCCAGGTCCTCGCGTGCCTTCGGGCCATGAGCAGCGACCGGTTCTGCCGCGAACACCTCGGCCGGCGGCGGGCGCTGGGCGATCTTGACCCGCAACGACTCAACGTCAACGGCGGCGCGATTGCCCTGGGACACCCCGTGGGCGCTACCGGCGCCCGGATCGTGTTGAACCTGTTGCTCGAGCTGCGCCGTCGCGATGCGGCGCTGGGCATCGCAAGTCTCTGCGTCGCCGGCGGCCAGGGAGCCGCGATGCTCGTGGAGCGGAGGAGATGACCATGGTCACGACACTGCACACCGAGACCGACGAACACGGCGTTCTGACCGTCCGATTCGACCAGGCCGAGAAGTCGACCAACACGCTGTCGCCGACGTCACTGGGCGAGTTGGAAGCACTGATCGAATCGCTGACCAAGAGCGATAACGGGTCGCAACCCACCGGGGTCGTCTTCACGTCCGCGAAACCCGATTCGTTCCTCGCCGGTGCCGACCTGTTCGAGCTAGCACGAATGGACACCGAGGCCACGGAGCGATTCATCGAACAGGGCCAGCGCGTCATCAATCTGATCAGCCGGCTGCCGATGGTGACCGTCGCGGCGATCAACGGCCACTGCCTCGGCGGCGGGCTGGAGTTGGCGCTGGCCTGCACCTGGCGCGTCGCGGCCGATCGCGGTTCGATCAACATCGGCCTGCCCGAGATCAAGCTGGGCATCATTCCCGCCTGGGGCGGCACGACGCGCCTCACACGAATGCTGGGTCCGGGTCGCGCCCTGCCGCTGCTGCTGTCCGGCGCGACGATGTCGCCTCGCCGCGCCCGCAAGGCGCAGTTCGTCGACGACGTCGTTCGCCCCGAGGCGCTTGCGGCCGCGGCGCGTCGCTGGGCCGGCGTCTCGTTGCCACGACGCGGCTCCGCCCTGGTGGCACGGCATGGCCGGGCGCTGGCTCCGTGGAGCGCCGCGGTCTGTGCGGTGGCACGCCGCAGGGCCGCCGCAAAGACGTTCGGCAACTACCCCGCGGTTGATGCGCTGATCGACACGGCGAGCACGGCGTGCAGGCGCGGAGTCGACGCCGGTCTGCGCGCCGAGCGTCAGGCCGTCAGTCGCCTGGCACAGACCGATGCGTGCCGAAACCTGATGCGGCTGTTCTTCCTGCGGCATGACGCCCAGAAATCGGTTCGCCACTTGCTTGAACAAGATGGATCGGGCTCGTCCGCGCAGATTCAGCACGCCGCGGTCATTGGCGGCGGCACGATGGGCGCAGAGATTGCTCACTCGCTGGCGCGATCCGGTATCGCCGTGCGCCTCGTGGAGATCAACGCAGACGCGGTCGGCGCGGCACTGCGCCGAATCAGGAAGAGCCTGGACCACGACGTCAAGTCATGCCGCATCAGCCCACTTCAAGCCCAGCAGGCCATGGACAGGGTCTCGCCCACCAGCCATTACACCGGATTGCGGCGCGCCGACCTGGTCATCGAAGCGGTCGCCGAGACGATGAGCGTCAAGCGCAAGGTGTTCGAGGAACTTGACCGCCAGACGCGCCTCGATGCGGTTCTGGCTTCCAACACGAGCTCGCTGAGTATTCGCCGGATCGCCGAGGCAACCGATTGCCCCGGTCGCGTCATCGGCCTGCACTTCTTCAATCCTGTTGCAAAGATGCCGCTGGTGGAAGTCGTGCACAGTCGGCACAGCGACGAGCGGGTGCTGGCTGCAGGTGCAGAGTTGGCGATGCGCCTGGGCAAGACGCCGATCCTGGTCGCCGATGGCCCGGGCTTCCTGGTCAACCGCGTCCTGATCCCCTACCTGGCCGAGGCAATGGTCCTGGCATCACAAGGTGTCTCGATCGAAATGATCGATCACGCGATGAAAGCCTGGGGCATGCCCATGGGCCCGTTCGAGCTGCTCGACCAGGTCGGTCTTGACGTGACCGGCCACATTCTCGAGTCGCTGCGGGCCACGCTCGGTGACCACATCGTCGTGCCCGATGGGATTGACCAGGTCATCGAACGTGGCTGGCTCGGCCGCAAGACTGGCCGCGGCTTCTATGTGTACCGGCGCAGAGGGCGCCCACAGGTTCATCGCGAGTTGCTCGAGTTGATCTCCAATGGGCGCGAGGCCACGACCACCGATGCGATCGACATCGACCGGCGCCTCGTACTTCCGATGGTCAACGAGGCGGCGCGACTGTTGGACGAAGGCGTCACCCACTCGACGGCGACGATCGATCTGGCCACCGTGCTGGGCCTGGGCCTGGCCCCGTTCCGCGGCGGGTTGATCCGTTTCGCCGAGACGTACGGCCTGGCCAGCCTCGTCGCGGACCTCCAGAATTTGGCTGAGGAACACGGCCCGCGTTTCGCGCCGGTGGATTCCTTGATTCACGTGGCCGATTCCAGGCTGCCATTGCAGGCCATTGCCGACCACCGGGCCGCAACGGCCGACCCAATCGACGACCGGCCGGCGGCGACTTCTGGATCGCGCCAGCCCGTTCGGAAGGCGACGACACCATGATCAAGATCGCGAAACATCACGCCGAGCAGATGGAGAAAGCCAAGGACCTCATGGACGGCGGTCCCCTGACCGACCCGGGTTTCGCGCGGTCGCTGTTCTTCGGCCGGCTCCGCCTGGACAAGCTAATTCCCTACCCGACGCAGGACGCCGACGAAGCCGCCCGTACCAACGAGATGATCGCGCGCCTGGAACACGTACTTGACACGCATGTCGACCCGGACCTCATCGACGCGCAGGAAGCGATTCCGCAGCGGGCCATCAGTGAGCTGGGCAAGATCGGGGCCATGGGGATGACGGTGCCGCGCGAGTACGGCGGCGGCGGCTTGAGCCATACCGCGTACTGTCGCGTGCTGGAACGCGTCGCGCGGACGTGCGCGTCCACGGCCGTGTTTCTCGGCGCGCACCAATCCATCGGACTCAAGGCGGTCGTGCTCAACGGTACCGAGCAGCAGAAGCGCCGGTGGCTGCCTGAACTGGCGGCGGGCCGTCAGATCGCCGCGTTTGCGCTGACCGAACCCGAAGCCGGTTCGGACGCGGCCAATGTTCAAACCCGTGCCCGGATCAGCGACGACGGCGAAACCTGGATCCTCGACGGACAGAAAAAGTTCATCACCAACGGCGCACAGGCCGGCATGATGACCGTCATGGCCCGTACGGCAATCGAGGACAACGGAAAGACCCGCGACAAGATTACCGCGTTCATCGTCACGCCCGACATGCCGGGCTTCGAGGTCGTCCACAAGAACCACAGCAAATGCGGCATCCGGGGCACGTGGCAGGCGACGCTGCGCTTCACGCAGATGCGCGTGCCGCGCCAGAACATCCTCGGCGAGCCGGGGCGCGGCTTGAAAGTCGCCCTCACGGTGCTGGACTACGGCCGCTGCACGCTCAGTGCCGGCTGTCTGGGTGGCGCCAAGGTCGCACTGGACCTGTCCGTGGAGCACGTCCTGAATCGCCGGCAGTTCGGTCGGACCCTGGCGGAGTTCGAGTTGACCAAGCAGAAGATCGCCCGGATGGCCGAGCTGACCTTCGCCATGGACGCCTTGACGTATCTTTGCGCCGGGCTGGTCGATCGCCACGAGCGCGACCTCATGCTCGAGACGGCCATCTGCAAGCTGTTCTGCTCCGAAGCGTCGTGGCACGTGATCGACGACGCCGTGCAGCTGTTTGGCGGCGAGGGATACATGCGGGAGAAGGGGCTGGAGCGAATGCTGCGCGACGCCCGCATCAACCGGATCGTGGAAGGCGCTACCGAAGTGATGACTTCATTCGTCGCGTTGATGGGAATGAAAGGCGTCGGCGAGCAGTTTGAGCAGGTCATTCACGACCTGCGGCACCCGATCGGAAACTTCGGCCGTCTCACAAGCTTCGCCGGCCACGAGTGGCGCGACGTCGTCATCGGTCCCCGGGTCAGCGGGCTGCATCCGCGGCTCGCCGCGGAGGGCCGGACGCTGGCGCGCCTGACGCGTCGCCTGGCACGCTCCGTGAGCAAGACACTTGCCGTCCATCGACAGAGAATCCTCGACCAGCAGATGTTGCAACAGCGAGTGGCCTGGTCGGTCATCGAAATGGTCGCCATGGCCGCGGTGATCAGCAGGCTTCAGGCGATGCTGGAATCCGCGAACGGTGACGGTTCCGATCGAACGGTCGAGCGCGATCTGATCGTCGGTCGCGGCTACTGTCGCCACGCCGCCGGCAGGATCCGCCGCCGCCTCAGGGGCCTGGCAGTCAATGGCGACGAACAGCGACTGCGCGTCGCCGACGCGGTGCTGGGGATGTGATTGTCGTGTTGCGATCGACAAACATCTGAGTCCCGGGATTTCCCAGTTGGACTTTGGCCAATGAACACCTCTGGCCACCGGCTCGGATTCTACCATCGCCCCACACACAGCAACGGCTTCTCTTCATTTTCTGAAGATTGTTGT
>CAUZBA010000081.1:0-10768 GCA_963577635.1 Phycisphaerae bacterium | reverse complement strand
GTACCGCGACTACCGCAAGAGCGCCGAGGAGTTCTGCAGGCTCTACTACGGGAAGAAGGCGGGCGCGCAGATCATGAAGTACATCGATTACATGCACCGGTCGTGGCGCAAGGAAGATCGCCCGCTGTGGTGGGGCGGCTTCAAGGAGGACCGGTTCGTGCCGGCCGCGGACAGGATATTGACCAAGGCGTCCAGGCGGGCCGAGACCAAGGAGCAACGCGAGCGCGTTGCCGAGTTCAGGTTGCCCATCTGGAGGCTGATGCTCACCGCAGCCTGGGGCAACGTGGGCAGGGTGAAGTCGATCACGGAGCCGTGGTCGTACCTGCCCGAGGAAGACGAGCGGGCGGCGCAGGCGCCGTGGCACGAGGCGACCGATTTCACCGGCTGGGAGAAGGTGGAGATTCCGACCCGCCTGTATACCAAGGGACGCGGGCACGGTCCGGGCTGGTATGGCGCGACCTTCGACATGCCGAAGACGCAAGGTCCCCTGGCCCTGCACTTCGCCGCGGTGGACGGAACCTGGGACGTGTACGTCGACGGAAACGAGGTGGCGGCGGACATGCCCGCCGGGCTCGGCTTTTACCAGGAGGTGCCGTACGTGCGGCTCGATGAAGGTCTCAGTGACGGCACGCACACGATCGTCGTTCGCGTGAAGGACGGATCGGGCATCTACAAGCCGCTGCAGCACGAGAATCCGAACTTCACGACCGCCGACGCGGTGACCATCGTGGAACTCTCGGCGCCGCTGTCGCCGCAACTGCGCGCGGCGGCCGAAGGATTTATTTCCGCGTCGAAACAAGCGGGTCTGACGAGCGTGTTCTTCGGCGGTGGGGGGTACATCGAGCAGGTTCTACGGCCCAAGTGCGAGTTTCTGCTGACGCACGGAAAGTAGACCAACCTTGAACGCGCGTGAGCGTCTGTTCCCGTTCGTGCTCACCGTGCTTCATGACCAGCGTCATGCCCGATTCGTCAATGGGCCAACCTGACATGTTGCAAGATCTCGATCATTCAAACGCGCTCCTGAGACGTACGGACTCATTCGGGGGTCGACACAGTCCATCGCCGTTTTTCATGATTGCGGTCACCGCTTGCCTGTTGCTGTGTGTCCTTCCTTATGAGATGGCGGCGCAGCAGAAACGTCCGGCCCAGGAACAGGTGCAAGTCGTCAACCCAAATCGCCTCGACCCGAGCCACCTCGAGGTGACGCGCGTGCCCGTGGGTATTGCCCAGGACTACAAGTCGTGCCTGGCGCGGCTTCCGAGTGGCGAGCTGTTGCTCGTCGGCTTTCAAACAACCGGCGGCGTCCCCAAGGAGTACTGTTTTGATCGGAAGCTGGTATGGCGAGATGTACCCGGCGGTTCTTTCTCTCACGGGCGGCGACCTCCTGTTTACCTTTGCGGTTCGTTCCGCGGTAGCGCCGAAGACACCGCATGTGGGCCTGCGGGCCGTGCTCGGCTCGCGGATAAACGACGGATTCCGATTCGATTTCGATCGTGACCGGATCATCCTCGAAACACGCAGCGACCCGAAAGTGTCCAGCGGCGGCGGCTTCGGGCCGACGGTCCAGCTAGCCGCATTTCTCACCAGTTTCACCGCCCAGCGGGCGGTTTCACTCGCTGGCTTCGTCCTCCGTGCGATCCGTCCTCGTCGTAGTATTCGGCTACGCCTGCGGAGGATCGCGTGTGCGTTCTAGCCCGCGAACGAACCTGCCTCGCTGGCACGCGTGCTGTCACCGGCCGCGTATCAAAGGCCCCGCCTCAAGTCTCAACACCGCTGGTCGTTACACCAGCGAGCGGCGAAACTGGTGAGAAATGCGGGCTAGACGACGGCACGCTCGTGTCCTGCTATTCCTGCCGGACCGCGGACAACCGTGTGCACACGGAGGCCGTTCGCTAGCAGTTACCGAATTGAGCCAGTGGTCGCGATAGCAAAGTTGATGCGCGGAGAAGCGGGCACGGCCTCGTTACCCTCCAGGCTCCCATTCGAAATCCCCGTCGAGCGGGTGGATCGGTCTCCTGACATTCTTGAAATCGTACCGGCGCAGGTCGTACGACTCCGCCCCCGGGCAATCGGCGCGGAATACCGCCGCGGCCACCCCGGCAAAGGCTTTGCGAAACCCGACGCCGGTCTTCAGCGTTACCACTTTCGCCTCGAACGGTTCGATGCCCACCTTGCGAAACAACGACGGCTGAGGGCCGAACACAAGACGCTCGGTCAGGACGAGGCGAACGTTGTCGATTGCGATGCAGATGATCGGGCCCGTCTCGATGGTCGGCGTAGCGCCGGCGCCGAAGTCATCGGCGATCGGCCCCCGTGTCACGCACGCCACACGCCCGGTGACGTGAAGCGGCTTGCAGAATTGCGTGTCGTGCTTGCCGCCGACGTCCACGTTGACGGTGTCGCCGACGGCAGCCGCCAGCAGTTCCGCGACCGCAGGGGCGTCGGGCAGGTGGGTGAGGATCAGCCCGTTGATCCGGTCTCGATGGTCGAGAATCTGCTTGAGCATGGTGCTGTTGTCGCCCGGTGCGCCGCCGCCGACCGTATCGGCCGAGTCGGTGATGACGACGGGGCAGCCGCGCGTCCGCGCCGCGAGCCGCATCGCCTCGGCGACCGGCATCATCGGTTCGGGATTGAACTGATCGCGTGCCGCCCAGATGCGGCGAGCCAGGTCGTCGGCCAGTGTCTCGGCCAGTCGCTCGTCGCCATCGGTTACAGCGATAGCGCAGGAACCCTGTTCGCGGACGTCCTGCCATGCGAATGCCGGGCAGAGGGCACAGGCGATCACACCGTCGCGATCGTCCCACGAGATCATCGTGTCGAACAGATCCTTCATCGTGCCCGCGTTCGTGCCGTCGTCGGGCGGGCAGAAGATCAGAGGCACGCGGCGCATGCGCATCACCGGCCGCAACTTCGCGGCGCGGACGTCGAGCAGGATCCTCGCGGCCCGCCGGCCCGTCTCAATCACGTCGATGTGCGGATGCGTACGGTAGGCCACGAGTGACGTCGACACGTCGAGCATCTGCTGCGTGACAATCGCGTGGCAGTCCAGGGCTGCAACCATCGGCGCTTCGGGACCGAGATGGTCCCGGACAATCCGCATCAGGTGGCCGTCGAAGTCATCGATGTCCTCCGCACTCATGGCGCCATGCGGCGCGATGCAGACGCCGTCGAGCGGCCCGGCGGCCCGCAGACGATCACGCAGCGTCACTTCGAGGTGGCGCGCCGCGGCCCGCGATATCAATCCCGACGGAAGCGCGCCGGCGCTGAGAAGTGGAACGATCTGCGTGTTCTTATCCGGCGACAAGACATCGACAAAGCCCGTGATCTCGTCGCTGCGGTCGGGCTGCTCCAACATCGCGTCGCCGACCATCGTGCCTCCCTGGTACGTCTCGAAGTCGACGATGTCGGCTGGCGCCGGCGAGAAGCTGTTGGACTCATGCCATAAACGCGCAATACCAATGCGTTGCTTCTTCATGGACGGGTCGCTTCCGGCCGGGGTGCAGCCGAGGGTCCGCAGAGCCGTGAAAAGTGCCCGCAGGTCATTAGAATTCGAGCACTAAACAATCTTTCGAAAACCCTTGTAGTACACTGGCAGTTCGCGGCAGCGAGCGACATACGCTTGCCCATAGTTCAGCGGAGACCTCGTTCATGGTCAATCCTATGTAGTTTCCGCCGTCCAATCCCGGAGGGGTGACATAAGCGGGCAATCTGCGCTAACCGAATCGCCAGACAAAGCCCGCTGCGAACCGCCGAGCGGGTTTCTCTCTTGCCCTGCCGTTCCAAGGGCAACTCCCCGCGAACAACCCGATTCGGCCGGGGGTTGGCTGTTGAGCCGAGTGGAGGCCGTTTTGCCGTCGCAGATCGATCACGAATGTTCATAAGTTGATCCGATGACGACTCTCACGTCCCAGGTCCGACCAGCGACGGGACCGCGCCGCGCCCAAACGCTCCGCGCGTTGATGCGAGGCCGTCGGTTGCTGTACGCGATGGCCATCGTGTCGCTGCTGGTCGCCAGCGCGTTCTCGTTCGCTGCGCCCCTGATCCTGAAGGTCACGATCGACGGGGTGATCGGGCAGCGGCCCATTGACGCGCCGCGCTGGGTGCAGGGCCTGTTCGAGTCGATCAGCGGGTCGTTGATGTTACCACGCTACCTCTGGGTGTTCGCGTCGCTGCTGCTGGCCGCGGCCGTCGCGGAGGGCACGTTTACCTACCTGAAGGGACGCTGGTCGGCCTTCGCCGCCGAAGCGATTGCGCGGCACGTGCGTGACCACCTGTATGACAAGCTGCAGCACTTGCCCTGCCGGTATTACGACGATGCCGAAACCGGCGACCTCGTGCAGCGTTGCACGTCCGATGTCGAAACCGTGCGGATGTTCCTCGCCACACAGGTCGTCGAATTGGCCCGAGTGGCGGCGAACCTCGTGGTGGTCGTCCCGATCGTCCTCTGGCTCGATTGGAAGATGGCCATCGCCGCCACCGCGGTGATGCCGATCATCGTGATCTTCGCGATCGTCTTTTTTCTGAAGGTCAAGCGTTCGTTCAAAGCCGCGGACGAGGCCGAAGGGTCTCTCACCAGCGTGATCCAGGAGAATCTCACGGGAATCCGCGTGGTGCGGGCGTTCGCGAACCAGGCATTCGAATGCGGCAAGTTCGACGTCCGCAACAGCGACCATCGCGACAAGGACCGTCACCTGTACACGGTGTTTTGCTGGTACTGGTCGATAAGCGACGCGTTGGTGTTCGCGCAGATGGGGCTGGCGTTGTTCGCGGGGGCATACTGGGTGGCGAACGGTCGGATCACGATCGGGACGCTCGTGGCGTTCTGGATGATCATGGGCATCCTGATCTGGCCGGTGCGACAGATGGGACGCATCCTGTCGTTGTTGGGTAAGGCGCTGGTGTCGTTGCAGCGGGTCAACGAGGTGCTGGCGGCGACGGTGGAGTCCGACCCGAGCGAACCGCACCATGATCTGCCACGACGCCTGGATGGAGGGCTCGTCTTTGAAGACGTCTGCTTCTCCCACGCGAAGGAGTCGCCGGTCGTGCGCGGTGTGTCGTTTGCGGTCGCGCCCGGCGAGACTCTGGCGATCCTCGGGCCCAGTGGATCGGGCAAGAGCACGATCGTCAACCTGCTGCTGCGCTTGTACGACTACGACGCGGGGCACATCACGGTCGATGGCTTCCAGCTGTCGCGCCTGCCCCGTCAGTATGTGCGAAGTCAGATCGGCGTCGTGATGCAGGAGCCGTTCCTGTACTCGAAGACGGTGCGCGACAACGTGAAGCTCGGTCGTCACGAGGCGCGCGACGAGGAAATGATTCACGCGACGCAGTTGGCCGCGGTTCACGAATCGATCGAGCAGTTCGATTCGGGCTACGACACGCTCGTCGGCGAGCGCGGCGTGACGCTCAGCGGCGGGCAGCGCCAGCGTATCGCCCTGGCCCGCGCGCTACTCCAGCAGCCGCCGATCCTGATCCTGGACGATGCCTTCAGTGCCGTCGACACGCACACGGAAGCTCGCATCACCGAGGCACTGCGCCAGCGGGCGGGGCGATACACCACGCTCGTCATCGCCCACCGGCTCTCGACGCTGCGACAGGCGGACAAGGTGATCGTGATCGAAGATGGCGCCATCACCCAGAGCGGGACTCACGACGAGCTCATCGCGGCCGACGGGCTGTACCGGCGTCTGTGGCGGATCCAGGGTGGGCCCGACAGCGGGTCCGGCGCCGGCAATAAGCAAGGGGACGGTAGCCAATCGTGAACGCAATTGCTTACCACGACGACGACCCGGTTGCACGGCGGTTCGATTGGTCTCTATGGCGCAAGGTGCTGGCGTTCGGTCGGCCGTTTAAACGCTGGTTCGCTCTGCTGTGCATGGTGGCGATCGTTCTGGCCGGCTGCGAGGTCGCACTGCCCCTGATCATTGCCGCGGTCATCGACGAAGTCACGATCGATCCCGCCAATGCACGGCTCGGGCCGCATATGCTCGTGTTCGCGGTTGTGTGCGGCGCGAATCTGGTTTGCGTGTGGCTGTTCATCTATTCGGCCGGACAGATCGCTACCGGGGTGGGCTACCACATACGCGATGTCAGCTTCCGAAAGCTGCAGGAGCTGGACTTCGCCTACTTCGATCGCCGCCCCGTCGGGTGGCTCATGGCACGCCTGACCTCGGATTGCAACGGCCTGGCACGCATCATGGGGTGGGCGCTGCTCGATGCCGTCTGGGGCACGGCGATGATCATCGGCATCGTGATCGCCATGCTGATCCTTCATTGGAAGCTCGCCCTGGCGGTGCTGGTGATCGTCCCGCCGCTTGCGTTTATCTGCCGGCACTATCAGTTCCGGCTGCTCATCAGCTCACGGGCGGTGCGGAAGGCCAACTCGCACGTCACGGCCGCGTTCAACGAGTCGATCATGGGTGTGCGAACGACCAAGGCGTTGGTGCGTGAGCGTCGCAACTTCGAGGAGTTCGAACAGACCTCGACTCGCATGTACGACGATTCGATCCTGAACTCGCTCTACGCGGCGGCGTTTCTGCCGCTGACCACGACGCTGTGCGCCGCGGGCGTGGGTATCGCCCTCTGGTATGGCGGCGTACAGGTCATCACCGGATCCATGACACTCGGCACGCTGGTCGCCTTTCTCAGCTTCGCCGGTCATCTGGCAAACCCCATTCAGGAGATGGCCCGTACGATCACCCTGATCCAGGGGGCGCAGGCATCAGCCGAGCGGATCCAGGGGCTGATCGACACCGAGCCGGCGATCGCCGACAGTCCGGACGTGGCTGCCTCGACGCAGCCCGAGCCGGACGCGATCGGCCGCATCGACTTTCACGAGGTGACCTTCGGTTACAACCCGGACGCGCCGGTGCTGCGCGACTTCACGCTCACCGTTGAGCCGGGCCAGACCATCGCGTTCGTGGGGCCGACCGGTGGTGGCAAGTCAACGGTGGCGGCCTTGCTCTGTCGCTTCTACGAGCCGACGCGGGGCCAGGTTATGCTCGACGGAATCGACTACCGGCAGCGCCGCATCGCGTGGCTGCAGTCGAAGCTGGGCATCGTGCTTCAGACGCCGCACCTGTTCAGCGGTTCGATCCGGGAGAACATCCGTTACGGCCGAACAGACGCCAGCGACGATGAGGTGGCCCACGCCTCGCGCGTCGTCAACGCCGACGCGTTCATCAGCGACCTGCCCGACGGTTACGACACGGAAGTAGGCGAGGGCGGAAGCCAACTGTCGACCGGCCAGAAGCAGCTCGTCGCGCTGGCCCGCGCCATCCTGGCCGACCCTCAAATCTTCGTCATGGATGAAGCAACGTCGAGCGTTGACACCGAGACCGAGCAGCTCCTCCAGGCGGGTATTGAACGCGTGCTGGGGTCGCGCACGTCGTTCGTGATCGCGCACCGGCTTTCGACGATCCGCAATGCCGACCGCATCGTGGTCATCGACGACGGCCGGATCGTCGAGCAGGGATCACACGCCGAGTTGTTGAAGCGCGACGGGCGGTATGCCGAACTCTATCGTCAGCACTTCGTGGAAGAGCACCTGCTGTCAGGGGCGGGTTAATCGCTGCGGGCTGTGAACCGGCGAATAGAATGTATATTGGTCCCCGATTTGTCCCGCGACGGAGCCGCAGATGCGTCGAACGGAAACGTTAAGCTTCAGCACGCCCGGCGTCATTAAAGGAACGCATTCGCTATGCCAGATTCAAGATCTATTCGACACGTGTCTTCATGCCTTCTGGCTGTCGCGATGCTGCTCGGAGGCATAACAACCATGTCAGCGGCCGATTTCCCCAATGACGACCGTCGCCTGCTCTACAACAGCGACGCCGGCAACGCGATCGCCAGGAGGATCAGCGGGAAGAAGAACATCGAGGAAATCAAGACGGCTTTGGCCGGGACGTTCGACGAGATGGCGGGCGCGGGCGTCGACACGTTTTCGGTGGTCACGAGCGTCCGGTTCTATTCGTGGATCGGGCCGTCCGCGGTGCTGGAGGTGAAAACCGGTTGGAACGACGGCTTCGACAAGGCCATCGAGGCGGGCGTCGATCTGCGCAAGGTGATGGCCGGGATGTGCCACGAACGCGGCATGGAGTTTATGCCCTGCATCCGGATGAACGACCGGCACGGCGGACCCGTGGGCAAGATCATCCGTGACCACCCCGAGTGGCAGCTGAAGGAGCTGAGCGGCGGTCCCGGCGTGGACTTCGCCCAGGACCCGGTGCGAGAGCAGTTGCTGGCCTACATCGAGGAGCTGCTCGGCGCGGTCGAGGTGGACGGTGTCGAGTTCGACTACATGCGCTGGGCACACATGTTCCGGCCCGGACAGGGAGCGAGCCACGCGCATCTGCTGACGGATTTCACGCGCAAGACGCGCAAGCTTCTCGACGAGGCAGCCCGGCGGCGGGGCGTGAAGCGACTCATTCTGGGCGTGCGCATCCCCCAGACGTTCGAGGAGTGCGAGCAACTGGGATACGACGTCGCCGCCTGGATCAAGGAAGGCCTGGTGGACTTTGTCGTGCCGAGCGACTTCTTCTTTATCGATCTGAACACGAAGGTCGCCGAGTTCGTGAAGCTGACGGAGGGAACGAACTGCAAGGTCTATCCCGCGGTCCATCCGGGGATCGGCGTCGGCTACGAGGCCCACTATCACAACGTGACCACCTACCGGGCCGCGGCGCACAGCTTCTACGCCGGCGGCGCTTCGGGCGTACAGGCATACAACTACCAGTACCACTGGCTGCCGGCGTACGACCCGGGCCGGAAGTATCTCTGGCCGGCGGCGCTGGGGTTCCTAACGGAGTTGAAGAACCCCGTGGATATCGCGCGGCACGATCGACACTACCTCTTCAATCCCCTTTGGCCCGGTGGCTGCCAGACGGGCTTCAGGCACGACGACCGGATCAGGCTGAGCCGGTCCGACCCGCGCGGGAGTCAGCGCTTCCGGCTGTACGAAAACCTGCAGGACCCCAAGCTCTCGGCGCTCATGCAGTTGAAGGCGGTGGGACTCGGCGAGGACGGGGCGATTCGGATCCGCATCAACGGCGAACCCGTCGACGACCGGCTCATCGTCACGAAGCGCGTGAATAAGGGACAGGACAGCATCAAGGGCAAGAAGCAGCCGGCGTTCGTACGTCACACGATACAGCTCAACTCGCCTGCCGATCCGGTGGCGATCATTCGGGGCGACAACGAACTGACCGTCGAGCTGGAACCCGGCGAAGGCAACGGCGACGGCGCGGTGACCATCGACGACCTGGAAATCTATGTGTACGTGCGCCGCGGCCGGTGATTTCCGCGTTCACAAGAGCCCGGCAGACCCTGGATCTGACAGCCCAATCATTTCCAATTATCTCACAGGGACTGGTACAAAAATCTGAGGAGGTCACCCGGAATCTGTGTCAGCTTTGCGGCTTATGCGGCCTGCGCATGCGTCGTCCCCATTGATAGCCAGGATATCGGTTGACCCTGGAACCATTGAATCCTTGTATTGCCCCGTACATCATCGGATGGCTTTCAGGTCTAATACATTGGCACCAGAAAACCTTATCGGTCGATTCCGAACGCGACAACGGCGCGGCATGGCGATGGTCCTCGCCATGGTCGGAGTCGCCATCGCACTTGTGCTCGGGATGTCCTTTCTGAACGCTCAGGCCACGGGTTCCGAGATGTCGCAGACTGTGGTCAATGCCTCCAGATCGCGGGGCACGGCCGAATCCGGGATTGCCATGGCGATCGCCTACATCAATCAAGACGCCGACTGGAGGACGAACCAGTCAAGCGGCGTCTGGGTCGGCAGTCATGCATTTGCAGGCGGTACGATCGAGATTCGCGGCGTCGACGAAGTCGACGGCGACCTGGCCGACGCCCCAGGAGACGATGCGCCAGTCGCTCTTTGACTCATGGGATTACAACGTCACGCTGATCGCGGCATCCGCCCCGCAGGCCGACTATGACGCGGCCGTCGCCAGCAGTGATGTGGCGTACATTTCAGAAGAGATCGACGCGGTTGACCTGGGCACGAAGCTGCGGGACGCCCCGATCGGAGTCGTCAACGAGGGAATCAACCTCAAGGACGAATTCGGATTCGCTACCGGCCACGGGTTTCCATGGCCGTGGCTGGATGCGATTCAGATCACGAACAACCAGCACCACATCACGTCTCAATTCAGTCTTGGCCTCCTGACGATCTTCTCGGCCCCGATGCCGATCGCCACGATCAGCGGCACGGAGTCGACGTACCTTGACAAGCTCGGCCAGTTCAGTGCATCCGAGCCCGGCCTCTACGTGCTCGAAGTCGGCGCCCCGATGCACGACGTCCTACCCGCGGCAGGACGCCGCGTCGAACTGCCCTGGGGCGGCAATGACACCGACATCGGCCTTCTGACCGCGGACGGCCGGACCCTCATGCGCCGCAGCCTCGAATGGGCCGCGAGTCAGGACGATCCGCTAATTGCACACTGGAATTTTGACGACGTGGCCGGATCGATCGCGACCGACGCCGTCGGTAACAACAACGGCGCGCTCTTCGGCATCCCGCCCTGGACGACCGGTCAGGCCGACGGTGCCCTCGACTTCGACGGCAACAACGACTACGTCAATGTTCCCGCGAATTCCGCGCTGAACATCTCCACCGATAGGACCATTACGGGTTGGTTCAAGCTGGATTCCGCGTTCGACAGCTCGTCGGCCACGTCCCGCATCATTATCGAAAAATACTTGAGCGATGAGCAGAATATGCACATCGCGCTGGTCGGAACTGATC
>CAUZBA010000080.1:0-10828 GCA_963577635.1 Phycisphaerae bacterium | reverse complement strand
GATCAAATCCATTCACGCAGACACGCTTGAACTCAACACGCTGTTTGAGTTACCCGAGGGCGATCCGGTCAATCCCGATGAGATTCTGGCTCGCGCCAACGACGCGATAGTTCAGATCAGTCTCGAACAGTAGAAGCAGACCTCGTCGTTGGAAGATCAGAAGCGGCAGCTCACGCAGGAGATGCTCACGGATGGTCTGACCGGCGTTGCCAATCGCCGTCACTTCAATGAATCCATTACGGCGCAGTTCGACAGCGCCCACGAAACGGGCGTACCACTGTCGCTGCTGTTTATGGATGTCGATCACTTCAAGAAGATTAACGACACCTACGGTCACCAGATGGGCGATCGGGTGTTCGCGGACCTAGCCACCGCCCTCAAGGAACGAGTGCCTCAGAACGCGGTCGTGGCGCGATACGGTGGCGAAGAGTTTGCCATCGTGCTGCCGCAAACCGATCGGACCGCTGCGGTGCAACTCGCCGAGTCGATCCGGCAGCGGATCAGAGAACTCGACATCAAGACCGATGAGGGACAACAGATCGCCGTGACCATCAGCATCGGCGTCGCGATCTGCTCCTGCGGAATGTTCGCCAGCTCCGACCAGATGATCAAAGCCGCCGACCAGGACATCTATGTCGCCAAGGTGTCGGGGCGCAACTGCACGCGCATATTCTCTCCCACGACGGGGAAGCAGTCGGCGTGAGTCGCGGTGTTCTCCGTGTCGGGATTCGGAGTTGACAGGATCCGCGAGAGCAGGAGAGCGATAGAGCAGGAAAGCAGAAAAGCAGGAAAGCAGAGGAGTGGGACCACTTTCCTGCTCTTCCGCTTTCCTGCTCTCATGCTCTAACCGTCCTGTCAAATCCTCATTTTTTTCATTTCAGTGTCGCGTCGGGCCAGCGACGCCACGAGCTGGTCGAGCGTGAAGCGGCTGCCGTACTCGGGGCAGCGCGCCTCACTCAGGCCGGTGAGATTGTAGCCGCAGGAGGGGCACGCGATGGCATTGACCCCCATCAGGCGTAGACGGTTAGCGCGTTCGGCCCTCGTCTCGCGCCAGCAGAACACCGCCAATGGAATCCAGATCAGGCCCAGGCGATCGCGCCGAAAATGACGCCCAGCTCTCCGTCGCTGTAACCCACCGCCGCTTCCACCGCAGCGGCCAGCGCGAACGCCGGAATCATTTCCGCAAAGAACGCCAATACGGTGAGGCTCGCTCGATGATACGTCCATCGAACCTCGGACCGCCAGATCAGTATCCAGGCGGTGACGAGAATCACGCCACACAGACAATCGGCAAGAATGCATAACTTGAACGGACTTAATCCGCGTCTCATCCAATTCATGCTGACGAACATGAATGCGACGTACAGAGCCGGCATGGCAACCATCAGCAAGGTGGAGAGGATCAGACGTGCGATGGTGGCGGACATGGGGTTGGGCAGATACTTCGAGGTGGTGCAGGCGGGTAGTGTACATCAGAAGTGAGCGACGAAGGGCGGTCATGCACGACGGTCATGGGTGGAACTTGTACTTGGCAAGAAAGTAGTCTACGTCGCCGTTCCTGACCGGACCCATGCCGTGGTAATGGGAGAAAAGCAAACATAGTTTCGCACGGAAATCGAGAAAGAACACCCAGAAAAACTGCAAGCCCACGTTCTGGCGATGTGCATAGTGCATTGAGAACACGGCGTACCCGTTCCGGCCACTGATCCCGTCAACAAACGTGCTCGTCATTCCGCCAGGCGTGCTACTGCTGCCGGTTCATTCGTAGTCTTCTTCGAACAGTCCCCCTTCTTCTTGCCACATGTAGCGCGTAAATCCACCAGGAACCACGCCGAATCCAGCCGAGTCTGCAACGGTGTTGAGCTCGGCAAGATTCTGAATCAATGCCTGTCGGAGATCCTGGTCGGTGCGCTACTTTAGGTGGCCGTAACGATAGTTATTCGAATAGTGTGCGGTTCGCTGATCGGAGCCCCCGCCAGACCAGAATGGTGGATGTGTCGGGAATGGCCCAGTCGTCTCAATCATTTCCATCTCGAGCGCCAAAATCGGCTCCAGTAGCTGTGAGTCAATAGGCTGCGTATCGTTTCGCGTGAGCAATATGCCTGTCAGGGCACCGATCCCAAAGAACATCGCTGCAACCACGACTAACGCTGACCCAATCGCTGATTTCATTTGCGTTCTCGATTGATGGCTTCGAGCGCCCAGATTGGCCTGAGTGTCAGAGACGATCGAGTAATTAATAACTGCCGTCAGGCACTATAGCCCATGGCATATGAAGGACCCAACGGCACTCGCGTGCGCCCTTCGTCGCTCCGTCGCTATCCATGCTGCAACACAACCCATGTTGGATACTTGCGAGACATGCCCCCCAACCGACCCCATTGGTCCCTCACACAATCAATTCTGCAATCTGCACCGCGTTGAGGGCGGCGCCTTTGCGCAGCTGATCGCCGCAGACGAACAGATCGAGGCCGCCGTCTGCGGTTCCGTTGCGGCTACGATCGTTGCGGATGCGGCCGACGTAGACGTCGTCCCGGCCGGAGACGTCCAGTGGCGTGGGGAACCGGTTATTCTCGCGGTCGTCGATGATCGAGACGCCCGGCGCCTCGCCGAGGATGCGCCGGGCTTCGTCGTCACCGAGCGGCTTTTCGAACTGGAGGTTGATGCTCTCGGCATGGGCCCGCAGGACGGGGACGCGGACGCACGTCGCGGTGATACGCACGTCCGGGTTGCTCCAGATCTTCTCGGTTTCGTGCGCCATCTTGGATTCTTCGGCGTTGTAGCCGTCGGCGCCGACCTGCGAATCGTGGCTGAACAGGTTGAACGCGTATTGCTGCGAAAACACATTGCACGTGGGGGGCCTGCCCTCGAGCACCTCACGCGTCTGCTGTTCCAGTTCGTCCATGGCCACGGCCCCGGCGCCGCTGGCGGCCTGGTAGGTGCTCACCACTATGCGCTGCACGACCGCGGCGCGGTGCAGCGGGGTCACCGGAACGAGCATGATGATCGTCGAGCAGTTCGGGTTGGCGATGATCCCGCCTCGGCCCGGGGCAAAGCCTTTGATCGCTTCGGCATTGACCTCCGGGATGATCAGGGGGACACCGTCGGTCATGCGGAACGCGCTGCTGTTGTCCACGACCGTGCAGCCGTCTTCCGAAGCGATCGGCGCGTATCGCTTGCTGATCGGCCCGTCGGTGCCGAATAACGCCAGGTCGACGCCCTTGAAGCTGTTTTCGGTGAGCCGTTCGACGGTGTATGACTTGTCGCCAAGCTCAATCGACTTGCCGGCGCTGCGCGAACTGGCCAGAAGCCGAAGGCCGCTCATCGCGAACTGACGCTGGTGCAGGACCTTCAGAAATTCCCGGCCGACCGCGCCGGTAGCGCCGACGATTGCGACATGAGGTGCGGAGGACATGAAAACATTATAATGACGGAGCGACGGAGCGACGAAGGGGTGGTGCTCATGTCACCTTATTTTTTTTGGTCTTCTTTGTACGCTTGCGCCCTTTGTCGCGGAGTTTACCCGCCGCGGCGGGTCGCGCCGTCGCGCCGTCGCTCGCCTTTGCCCCTCGTTGCCCCGTCGCACCTTGTGACGCCGCCATGTCCATGATCGACTGAGGCAAAACAGGCGTCGCGCCAGGCTGCGAGGCGACATAGGCGCCGGCGTGATTCGCCAGGCGCACGATCCGGTCCATGGGCCAGTGCAGGACAAGCCCGATCAAAACCGCCGCGGCACACGCGTCGCCGGCCCCGACCGCGTCGGCGCCCGGTGCCGGCTTCCCGTGCACCGGTTCTGATTCCTGTTTTTCGGACGCACTCTCGGACGCACTGTAGAGCACCGTGCCGTCCCTTCCGCGTGTGAGAACGACCAACCGGAGGTCGAACATCCTGATCAGACCTCGGATCCGGTCGTCCACACCGTCGCCGGGCGACCCCACGGCCAGAAGACTGGTGACCGACTCCAGTTCATCGGTGTTGAGCTTGACCACGTTGGCGAACTCGCAGCTTCGGCGCAGCACGTTCTGGTCGTAGTAACACTGGCGCAGATTGACGTCGAACATGCGAATCGCGCGGTTTGCGCACGCGTCGAGGAAGCGGTATATCGTGTGGCGCGACTGGCTGTTGCGTTGGGCGATCGTGCCGAAGCAGACGGCCTCGCATCGGTGGGCGATATCCTCAAGGTCCGGATCGTACTGGATCCAGTCCCATGCGACATCCCGTACGATTTCGTAATCGGGCTGTCCCTGTGCGTCGACACTTACATAAACGCGGCCGCTGTCGTGATCCGGGTCGGATTGCAGGTACTGGCCGGTCATTCCCCGTCGGCGCAGCTCTTCGATGACGCGCTCGGCCAGTTCATCCTGGCCGATGCGGCTCACCACCACGCCGCGACCGCCGAGCGGGGCGGCTAGTTGGTGGGCGTGGACCGCAACATTCAGTGGTGCCCCGCCGAGAACCTGCCGATCAGGTAACAGGTCGAACAGGGCTTCACCGAGGCCGACGATGGTGAACAGTGTTGCCGCCACGAAAACAGATTAGCATCGAGCGGGCTGCGGCGACAATATGCTTCGAATCATCACATGACACATCCGGGCCAGCCCGGATGATTCATGAATTTCACCGCCCAGCGGGCGGCTTCGTCCGCTGGCATCGTCCTCCGCGCGATCCGTCCTCGACGTAGCATTCAGCTACGTCTGCGGAGGATCGATTGTGCGTCCTTGCCAGCAGACAAACCTGCCGCGCTGGTGCGCGTTGTGCTCTCGGCCAACTTTCGATGAATCCGCTTAGAATCGTTTCACGGCAGGACCTTCAGTCGCTCGTCGGCCAAATCCATGAATCATCTGGGCTACAATAAGCCATGAAGCTCGCCGCGGGCCGACCACAACTCTTCTTGCTGGTGCTCTTGTTGCTTACAGCGTCTGCGACCGTCTCTGCGCCGGTGATCAACCGCGTCGCGGCCACCCCAGCCCCGAACCCACCGAACCCCGTCTACGTGGAAGACTCGCCCGCGGCACAGAATCTGATCGATCGCGCCGCGGAGTTACAACGACAGAACCGTTCGCGGGAAGCCGTGGCGACCTATCAGAAAGCCATCGACGAGTACGCGCACAAGCTGATGCCGATTCCGGGTGGCCGATACACCGACGTGGTAGTGCGCGTTCGCACGATGCTGTTGTCCGACGCCGACCTGTTGGAGACCTATCGTCGTGTCCATGAGCCGATGGCTGAAGGCGCGCTAGCGCAGGCCGGCGCGGGCGGCGGCGAAACCGGGAAACTGGACAGAATAGTGCTGCGATTCGGTCTGTGTCGCGCCGGACTCGATGCGGCGTTGTTGCTCGCCGGCCGATACCTGGAGCGGGCTGACGCGTCGTCGGCCGCCACCGTTCTTGACGACGTCGTGAACCATCCCGACATCGAGTTGCGCCAAGCGCGGTGGCATGTCCTGCAAGCACTGGCCGGGGTCTACGAACCCGATGACCGGCGGCTGTCGCACCATCGAGAGGCGCTCGCGGCCATGGGTGCCCTTGACGACGTCGCTCGCGTCGACCGCGTTGCCGCGGATCGGCGCCGACCACCTCGAACGGAAGTCTTCGATGCGATGTCGACTCTGCCCGCAGTGACGGTCATCAAGCCGCTGTCCGAGCCGCTCTGGCACGTCAACGTGCCCACGCCGCCGCCTCAGATCGCGGCCGTGCTGAACCAGATTCGCAAAGCGAAGAAAGGGGGACAGGTTCCGAAACCGTCTCGCTTTCTTTACATGATCCCCACGGTTCATGAGGACCGCCTGTACGTGAATGACGGTGGCTCCGTGCTAGCGCTGGATCGCAATGCCGGACGAGTCATGTGGATCAGTCATAGCGACGTCACCCTCGGCCGGCCGAACACGCGTATCCCACAGACGTCACTCGACCAGCGCGGCGTGGCCGTGGTCGACCATCGCGTTCTGGCGGTGCTGGGCTACTACCCGTGGCCGGCGAGGCGCGGCCGGCAGAAGATGAGGCAAACGTGGGTCGCATGTCTGCGAAAGTCTGACGGCACGCGTATCTGGGAAGTCCACCCCGGCGATGCCGATCCGGCACTGGCCAATGCGTCCTTTCACGGTACGCCGTTGGTTCTTGCCGGTCGGGTGTTCGTCCTGGCGCGGCGCATGCACAATTCAAATTTTCAGGATGCCTACCTTGTGGCCCTTGATCTGGCCGACGGCCGAATGCTGTACAAACGCCATCTGTCCAGTGCCATGTCGCGCCACCACCAGTTCGTGGAGTCATTCGCTCAGATAGTCGCAGATGGGGGACGCCTGTACGTCACGGACAATCTCGGAGCGGTGTGCTGCTTTGACGCCCGAGACGGCACGGCCCGCTGGGTGACCATCGTGAACCAGGGGCTTTCCGGTTTGAGTCACAACGCGGCGGGCGATATCGGGAGGCAGGTGAGCCTGCCCGTGCGCGTCAAGGCGGGCCTCGTCGTCCGGCCCAGAGGCGCGGGCGGTGCCGCCGTTTTGATCGATCCCGACACCGGAATTCAAAAGAAGGATCTGACCGAGCCTGCGTTCCGTGAGGCGCTGTATCTGGCGAGGGCGGGAGCTGATCTACTCTGCGTCGGATCGACACTGGTTCTCTTCGACGGCGAGACGCTGCAACCTCGCTGGCGCCGACCGCTGCACAAGCAGACCGCGTTGGGCCGCCCAATGGGGCGATCATGCGTCAGCACCGATCGTGTGATCGTCCCCATCAAGGGTCAGATCGTGGTGGTTTCCCTCGCCGACGGAAAGATCGTGGCCGAGTATCCGATCTCCGAGACCGGCAATCTGCTGGTACTTGACGGTGAAATCATCGTGACCGGCATGACGTCGGTCAGAAGCTATCTGAGTTGGTCCGTCGCATACAGCCGGTTGCGAAAGCAGATGGCGGCGCGGCCCACCGATCCGGCGCCGGCCATGGCGTTGGCCCACCTGGCGTGGTCGTCGTCACGCGATGACGATGTGCTGGAATCCGTCGATGCCGCGCTGGCGGCATTGGAACAACGCCAGACTCGGCAAACCGATGACGGCGTGTCCCGTGCGCTGGTCGACCCGGTTCAGCAAAAGGTCTTCCGACAATTGCTTGGCTTCACGCAGTCGCGACGTAAGGCCGACCGGGCGCTGCGAAGTGCCTTGTACGCGCGACTCGCCTCGGTGACCGCGACGCCCGGCGACGAGGTGGCCTACAGGCTCGCCAATGGCGAATTTCTCGGTGACACGGGCGAGCACCGCGGCGCCATCGATGTGTATCAGTCAATCCTAGACGACACTACGCTGTCGGTCCAGATTCACACGACTGACGACGGCGCCCTTCAGGCTGGTCTGGAGGCCGCGTTTCGGCAATCAGCGCTGATCGAGGAGCATGGGCGCGGCTTCTATGCCCACATCGACCAGAAGGCCGGGCATCTGCTGGCAGAGCTGGAAGGCGCCGAGGCCGCGATGCCGGATGAGCTGCTGGAGATGGCGCGGCGCTTCATCAACGCACGCTGCGCGGTCAGTGCACTCGTGGTTGCCGCAGAGCGGTTGGCCGCGGACGGGAAAACCGAAGCGGCAGTCGTTCAGCTTCGACGCGCATACCGGATGAACGGCGATCCGACCGTGGTGCCGCGGATCGTCGGCGGTCTCGTGGAATTGAACTTGGCCGCCAACCGTATTCACCGCGCACATTACTGGTTGGAACGGACAACGCGCGAACATGAGAAACTCACGATCTCGCGTCGAGGCGAACTCGTGTCGCCCGCCGCCTGGCTCGATGACCTTCGGGATCTGCCGGCGGTCGTGGCCCACTTGCCGAGTTTCGAATTGCCCATGGGCGACACCACCGTGTTGCAGGGCCGGTTGCGCGTGCCGCAGTTACAACCTCGCGGCGCGTGGTTGCGGGACCGGATCATCACCCAGGATGGGGCGCAGGTGCAGTTGCGCCGCGTGCCGCACCTGGATCAGGTGAGCTGGTCGGTCTCGATTCCGCCTGGGCGCAGCGCCCGGGTGCTGGTATTGACGGCCGAACAGGTGCTGCTCTGGATGGAGAGTGCCGGAACGATTGTCGCCCTCGACGGTGATACGGGCACGACGCAATGGCGGCACGACGACCTTGACGCCGTCATGGGCGAGGTGGTCCCGCCGGTCGCGGCCGGTACGGGGCTGCCGGATCAGGTCGTGGCCCAATGGTGGCGGCAGCCTCAGCCTGCCGTGCCCCAGAAGGTGATTGTCGGGCGACCCCGCATCGTATTGCATCAGGTCGAAGGTCGTGCCGCTGCGGTGCGGAACGTCGAAGGGCGGATCGGTTTGAAGCCGCGGCCGGCGCCAACGGACGGAATCGGGCACCTCGGTGGTTTCTTGTTCGGCCTGAACGGCACGTCCCTTGCCGTGGCCGCCGCCGACGGCCACATCATTGTAATCGACCGGAACAGCGGCCAGATCAGATGGCGCCGGCGCGTCTCGATCAGCCGATTGACGCATCTGGTGATGGATGGCGAAACGCTGGCGCTTGCCGCGACGCGCGATTCGAAGGGCGTGATCATCACCATCGATCCCAACACCGGGAAGATCATCGTTCCTGCCGTCGAGACCGAGCGGCCGGTGACCTGGATCGGTGTCAACAACGAGCAGACCATGTGGTATATCACCGGGCAACACGTTGTCGCCCACAGCCTGGTCGACCGGTTGATTCGCTGGAGTCGACCGATTCCGGACCAGACGTTTCTACGCGGTGCGAAACTCGACCTTGGCGTGCTGCTGCTCGGACTCAGAAACGGCGAGCCGTTGACGCTGGAGGCCTCGACGGGCCGGACAATCGAGCAGCGTCGTGCTGCGGTGCTGGATTCTCAACGGCCGATTCAGGCCAGGTCGGTCGAGGGCAGGTGGCACGTCCTCGGGCCCGCAGCGGCCATGGCGCTTTCCGGCGAGGGGCGGATCGAATGGGTGGATGCCATTGCGGACGTCGAAAAACAGCTGTTGGACCATTGGGTTGGGGATCGCTACGTGGTGCTCCTGAATCAGGTCGAGCCGCTGGCGGTGGCGCGGGTCAACGTCCGTCATTTGATGCGACAAGGTCCGAACGTCCTGTTGCCGCGCGTTGAGGACCGTGTCGTCCAGCCCGACCGCTGGGTTTATTGCTTGTACCTTCTCGACCGTGTCAGCGGCGTGATCGTGCATCAGCAGGACCTCGAAGCGCTGAAGGCCGCGGTGATCGGGCGGGAATCAGTTCTGCTTGACGATCATCTGGTGCTGTCGACGGAATCGTTCACGATCATTATTCCCGCACGAGGTGCCGATCGGGAGCGAGTTGAAGGGGAGAGGCACGAAGGCACGTAGGGGAGATCAGAAAGCGACGGAGCGACGAAGCGACGAAGGGTGGTGCTTACGTTGCCTTCTTCGCTTTCGTCTTCTTTGCACGCTTGCGCCCTCCGTCGCTTCGTCGCTCTCCCTGAATCCATGTTTCCCAACCTCAATCCACACGCGGTCGGGATCGTGGGCCTGGATCTTCGTGGCCTGATCAATCTGGTGAAGTGCCACGGCTTCGCGGGGGTTGATCCGCCCTTAAGCGATCCTGACGGTTGTGACGCAGCTCGTCGGGCCGCGGACATGGCGCGCGACGCGGGGCTGCGATGGGGTGGTTTCGGCCTGCCGGTCGAGTTTCGCAGAACCGAAGACGAATACCGCGAGTCGATCGAGCCGCTGCGCCGTCTGATTCTTCTGGCGGACGCATGCGATTGTCGGCGCTGTACGACCTGGCTGATGCCGTGTCACGATTCACTGAACTACGACGACAATTTTGAGCTGCACGTGCGGCGTCTGAGTCCGGTGGCGGCACTGCTCGCCGATCGCCGCATTCGATTAGGCCTTGAATTCGTGGGGCCCAGGACGCTGCGGCAGACCGCATCTCACCCGTTCGTGCACACGATCGACCAGTGTCTTGAACTCAGCGATGCGATCGGCCACGACTGCGGTGTGCTTCTGGACAGCTTTCACTGGCACACCTCACATGCCGACGAGAAGGACATCGTCCAGAAGCTAGCGGACCGGATCGTCTACGTACACGTCAACGACGGCATACGCGGTCGATCACCCGATGAACAGATCGATCAGCAACGCGCCTTGCCGTGCGATACCGGAGTGATCGATCTTCCGGGCTTCATCCGCGGACTGCGCGCCGTGGGTTACGGCGGTCCGATCGGTGTCGAACCGTTCATGCCCGAGTTGCGGCAGCAGGACGCAGGAGAAGTTGCAGCCCGGGCGTACGAGTCGTTGAGACGGCTGGGAGTTGGGTAGAGCAAGAGAGCAAGAGAGCAGGAAAAAGGAGCCGGACCAACTTTCTGCGTTTCCGCTTTCCTGCTCTCCCCTGTCCAACACCATCGCCTCCTGCTACACTGGCCCGCTTCACGGGCCGTCCAACCACGGAAGGATTCCCCGATGACAGGCAGTGGCGTCGAAGCCATGGCAGACCACGCGTCCATCGCGGCCCAGGATCCGGACGTCTCGGAACTGATCCGCGCCGAGCAGCACCGACAGCAGTCGACTCTCGAACTGATCGCCAGCGAGAACCATGTCAGCCCGGCCGTCTTGGAGGCGATGGGCAGCTGTTTGACCAACAAATACGCGGAGGGTTACCCCGGGAAACGGTACTACGGCGGATGTGAGTTCTACGACCGGATCGAAGACCTGGCCCGCGATCGTGCACGGCAGCTGTTCGGGTGTCGATTCGTCAACGTCCAGCCGCATTCGGGCGCTTCGGCCAACGCGGCGGTGTTCTTCGCGTTCCTCAAGCCGGGCGACACGTTCTGCAGCCTCGTTCTTGCCGATGGCGGC
>CAUZBA010000079.1:0-10881 GCA_963577635.1 Phycisphaerae bacterium | reverse complement strand
GAGTTCCTTGAACACGTCTGAGTTCTTGAGCCCCTGTCGGTGCTTGGCGACTTCGACGGAGGCCAAGGAGAAATCTCCCTTTTCGGGATCGACAATGCCGGGATCGGCCGTGATCGCGTTGTCGGGCCGATCGAAGTTCTCCGTGTCCGTGTTGTTATTTCAGAAGCTATTGATCTGAACGGAAGCCGGATCGTGGCCCGATTCGCCCAACAATATGATCCCGCGCTGGTTACCGGCAATGACGTTGTTCTGGATCGACAGGCGGCAGGAGTATCTCGTGCCAATGCCGGCAAAGGTCGAATCGAGAATCAGATTGTTCGCAACCTTGACGTCCGTCCGTGCGAATGCGCCGATGCCCATGGCGTTGCCCAGGATGACGTTATTCCTGATCAGTCCGTGGGCGCTCTTGTTGCCCAGGTAGAATCCGCGGTTGTCGTTGTTGATGATGAGATTGTCTTTGGCGATCAGCGTTCCGCCGGTCGAGCGGATGCCGTGAAACCCCGACCGGGCGACGATGTTCTTGAGGATGGTCAGCTTCGAGCCCGCAAACACGGTGATGCCGCAGTGGCCGGGATCCAGGACGACGCAATCGCGCATGAGCCCTTCGGAACCGTCGGCGATACAGACCGCGAACTCGTGGCCGTCGAAGCGACACCGCCTCACGGCGACCTGGAAGAATCCGGCCGCGGTCAGCGCCGACGGAGATCGCTTGAAGTTGCCCAGGGCCTCGAGGTGGCAATCCTGAAGCGTCAACGGAGTGTCGCGGGCGACCAGGGCGGCGACGACCCGTTTCTTGGGGCCGCTCGTGGCCAACTGCCAGCGGATGGTCAGCGAGTCGATCGTGACGCGCTGCTTCGACTGAATGAATATCGCAGATTCGTCAGCGGTGACCTCGATGCGGCATTTTGCGCGGTCCTGTCCCCGCAGGGGCAGGGCCTTGCGAATAACAATCGGCTCGTCGTAGACACCCGCCAGCACCACCACGACGCTTTGGGGTTTCGCGGCGTCGATCAAGCCTTGCAGATCGACCGCCAAGGCGCCGTGTGCGATCGACGGTGCGACGATGATTGCCGTTATCAAAGTGCGTGTGTGCGTCATCATGGGATGACACTCCTGACGCCGTCATCCGAAAACACCTCGTCAAAGAACATCTTCATATGCATCCACGATCTGCGATCCGCCCGTTTATCGTATCCGAGTCCCGCCATGTTCCGCTTGTCGGCGGCGGGGTTGGTGAAGCTGTGCACGGCGCCTCCGTAGGTGACCATCTGCCAGTCGGCGCTGGCGCTTTCCAGCGCCGTGCGCAGCTTGTCGATGCGTTCGGCCGCAATGAAGTCGTCCGATGCGCCGTGGCATATCAGTATCCGGGTCTTGATCTGCGCGGCCTGCCGCTGGTCGGGTGCCGGCAGCGACCCGTGAAAGCTGACGGCGCCCGCAATGTCGGCACCGCTGTAGGCCAGTTGCAGTACGGTGGCTCCACCGAAGCAGTAGCCGATTGCCGCGATTCGTTTCGGATCGACCTCGGGTCGGCGTCTGAGCACCTCGAGGCCGGCAAGGGCGCGCTTCTGCCACTGAGTCACGTTGCGCGTGACGTGTCCCGACCACGTTCGCGCATCCGCGGGATGGTCGGCCACCTTGCCTTCGCCGTACATGTCCACGGCGAAGGCCACGTAACCCATGGAGGCGAGTTGCTCGGCGCGCCGCTTCGCGTAGTCGTTCAGACCCCACCATTCGTGAATGACCAGGATTCCTGGGCGTTTGCCTTCGACGGCGTCATCGACGCTCAAAGACCCGCGAAGGGCGACCTCGCCGTCTTCATACGAGACCGGTTGGGTCTGCACCGTTGCGGCTGCGGTGTTGCAGATCAACAGAGTAGCGCACACGACCGAGATTGCGATTTGTGAGAGGGCTATTGGCATGCTGTTGGTCCTTTCCTGATTCGAGATCTACCATCGCACTCGTACTCTTACGCGTACTCGAATTCAGCATCGTATGCGCAATCGTCGCTGGATCCCACCCTAACACAGTGGCGTCACTACACCTTACGGCGTCAAGTTTCGAGTACGAGTACGCGTGCGGCGCCCGGATGCCACGTTGAGTCATGTTCCGAGGCTGTCCAAAGTTCAGTGTGTCAGAATCACGCCACCCATCACCCGTCAGGGATCGCCATCATGAAGGACTGTCACATTGCGGTTGTTCTGGTTCTCTGTCTCTGCTGCGGCGCCCGGGCGCAGCCTCTGGCCGACCGAATTCCCGCGGACGCTCTGATTTACGTCGGCTGGGCGGGGACGCGTGCGATGGGACCCAAGTTCGAAACGTCTCACTTGCGGACGATGATCGACGCCTCGAACTTCATTGCGGTGTACGAAATGCTGCTCCCGGCGTTGATCGAGCGCGCCGGTGCCGAGGAACCCGAGGCCGTCGCGCCGCTTCAATTGATCGGTCGTCTGGGTGGTTCCCTGTGGCGTCATCCTTCGGCGTTCTACCTCGGCGAAGTGGACCCGAAGTCGCGTCTGCCCGCCATGGCGCTGCTCATTGACGCGGATCAGGATTCCGCGGATCTCGAAGCGTCGATCGAACAACTGATCGCGGAAATCGGCGCCATTCCCATCCCCCCCCAGGTGCGGCGGCGCGAGGGGCTCGTGGCGCTGACGATCGGTCCGGTCTCAAAACAACTCGAGGCGCTGATCAGCCCCGAGGGCGGCGCGGACGCACCAGCGATTGCAGGCGAGACGGCGTTCCGAAGCGCGCTGAAACAGGTTTCGCCGGAACCGGCCGCCGTGGTTTACGCGAATATCCGCGGCGCCGTGGCGATGATCGACCGTCTGGTGGAAGCCGATGGCAACCCTCGTCGTACTGAAGACTGGCAGATTCCTCGCGATGCCTTTGGCCTGGGCGGCCTGCACCAGCTCATCTGGACCGGATCTTTCGTCGATCGCAAGTGGGCCACACACGCCTTCGTCCAGGCTCCGGCGCCGCGCCGCGGCCTGGCAATTCTCCTGGACGCACCACCCCTGGACGATTCGGCCCTTGACATGCTGCCCAAATCCACACGCTGGGGAACCGTGGGTCGGTTCGATTTTGTGCGGCTGTTCGATGAAGTGCGCGCCGGTCTGGAGCGCGCGGAACCCGACAAGGTCGACCAGTTCGACCAGGGCATGGAGCAGGTCTCTGCGATGCTCGAGCTGAACGTGCGTGACGATCTGCTCGCGGCGCTGGGGGACACGTGGGCCACGTATATCGACCGCGAGGTCGGCGGCACGACCCAGTTGGGCTGGTGGTGCACAACCGCCTGCGCGACGGGGCCAAGGTTGACACGGCGTTTCAGCGTCTTGTCGTCATGGCCAACGGCATGCTCGGCGCGATGGGCCGCGGCGACAACTCGGTAATCCGGGTCAAGGCCGTCACGGCCGGCGACCTGACGATTCATTACGTCGCGATGCCTTTCATCAGCCCGGCCTGGACGGTGCAGGGGGACAATCTCTACGTCGCGTTCTATCCGCAGGTCGTTGTCGCCGCGGCGCAGCGTAGCGCGGCCGGTCGGCCGGGGCTCGGCGACAACCGCGATTTCGCGGTCCTGCGCAAGGCCCTCGGCGGCCAGCTCGCCATCGCGATTCAGTTCGCGAACCTACCGGAGGCCGCCCCCGATGGGTATTCCCTTCTTCTCGTGGTCGAGCGGCTGGCTCTGGGAATCGCGGACATGTTCGGCATCGACGCGCCCGCCATGGTCGTGCCGACGCTGCCGCAGCTTCAGAGCGTTCTTTCGCCCGCCGCGTCGGTCGCGTGGACCGATGAGAGCGGCTGGCACATGAGCGGCCTCAGCCCGTTTCCGGGTAGCGCCCTGGTGGCGGCGAACACCAGCGGCATGCTGATGGGTCAGACCCTCATGACGACCGGGGTCATGCTGCCGGCAATCGCGACCGGGCTACCGGCCCTTGGGGCGGCGCGGCGCAACGCCAAGAAGATGCAGAGCAGCACCTACGCGCGAACCCTGGCGCAGGCAGCTCTGGTCCACGCCTCTCATCACAAGGACGTCCTGCCACCGGACATCGTGACGCTCGTGGAAGATCAGGTCATCGATCCTGAAATCCTAATATCGCCCTTCTCCGACGCCCAGGTGCCCGAGGGCTTTGGCCAACTGAGCCGGGACCAGAAGGCCCAGTGGATCGAACAGAACTCTTCCTACGTTTTCGAGGCGGCCGGCCGGCGAGCCGAAGTCAATTCCCAGGACGTTCTGTTCTACGGCAAGCCGGGCGACCACGAGAAGGGCATTCCCGTCGCCTACAGTGATACCCATACAGAATGGCTTGATGAAGACGAAGCAACGAGCCTGATTGAGCGACTTGAACGCGGGCAGTAGGCGAGGCGCGAAGGGAATTGGGAAAGGCACGAAGGCACGAAGGGGGGAGTTGTCGCACGGATCCGTGTGCGTGCGTATATCTCTTTGAAATGCGGGCGGTCGATCGAACGAGCAGAGGGAAAAACCAAAGCGGGCAAGTCACCAAACCACAACCCTTCGTGCCTACGTGCCTTCGTGCCTTCGTGCCTTTCCTTTGAATTCCTCATCCACCCGTTCCAGCAACCACGTCGCGAAGTCTTCCTTCGACATCGCGCCGGGCGCATCCCGCCCACCCGCTGCGGTGATCCAGAGTGGATCGATCGACTCGGAATCGATGGTCGTCAGGGGGTTCACCACCACGGCGTCCACGCCCTTGAGGCACAGTTTCTCGGCGCCGCGCTGCTCCATGTGCTGGGGCGATTCGAGGGCGAATGCCACGATGCGCTGCCGCTCGCTGCGGCACTTCGCCAGGGCGGCCACGAGATCCGGCGTCGCCTCGAGCGCAAGGTTCGGCGCCGCGCCCTCGCGGCGCGGCAGCTTGCCGGAGGTGACCGTTACCGGGCGAAAATCGCCCACGGCCGCGGCCATGATCAGCACGTCGCACGACGCGAAATGCTTATCAAGCAGTTCCTCCAGTTCGGCGCAGCTTTCGAATCGCTCAAGGCGCACACCCTCGGGCGGCGCCGCGGCACACGGGCCCAGCAGGAGCGTCACCTCGTGGCCGGCGTCGACCGCGGCCCGGCAGAGGGCGACTGCCATTCGGCCGCTCGAGCGGTTGCTGATATAGCGCACCTGATCGATCGGCTCGCGCGTCGGCCCGCCTGTGATCAGGTATTGCATTTCTATTCGCGTGTGCGATGCCACCCGCACGAATGTTGCCGGCAACGATGTCGCTCGATCCATTCAGCCGCAATGGCCGCCCGGGTCGAGGGCCTCGGGGCCGATGGTCACGATGGTCATGTCGCCGGGCGGATGGTCGGTGACGAAACCGCGAAGCTTGTCGAGCGTGATCGACTCGACCCTGTCGGCCAGTTCGCCGAGGGTGCGGGGCCGGCCCAGCAGGTACTGGTCCACGGCGACCGCGCGGGCCCGGGCGCTGGTCGATTCTCCCTGCATGACCAGACGGGATTTCATCCCCACGACGGCGCGGTCGAATTCGTCCTGCTCGATGCCATCACTGAGACGGCGCAGCTCACCGACGAGGACGTCGAGCGTTTCCTGGGCACGCGGCACCGTCGTGCCGGCGTAGCTGAGCACGACCCCGCGGTCGCGCAGGCCGAGGTACGAAGCATAGACCGCGTAGCAGAGGCCGCGCTTCTCGCGCACCTCGGTGAACAGTCGCCCGCTCATGCCGCCGGACAGGATCGCCGTGGCGGCGTGCTGGAGAATGCTCGACTCGTCCGCTTCGGGTAGCGCGTCGTATGCGAGCCCGATGTGGACCTGAGTCGAATCCGCCTCGCTGGACGTATAACCTCGCGCGGCGCTGTTCCGCGCGGTCGGTTCCGCCGCAGCGCCCTGCCAGTCGGCCAGGTGGTCGGCCACCATGCCCTTGAGTTGTTCGAAATCGAGTTGTCCCGCGAAAGCCAGCACCGAGCCGTCGGGGACGAAACGCTGTTGCCAATATCCCTTGACGTGATCGAGTTCGACGGACTCGACGTCGGGCCGACGGCCAAGGTGGGATCGGCCCAGGGGCTGCGGAAAGTGGCGATGCCTCAATTCGACGAACACTTTCTCTTGAGGCTCGTCCTCGAGTGAGTCGATAGCCTGGATGGCCAGATCGCGGCTGGGTTCGAGGGCCGAATCTTCCAGCTTCGGACGCACCACCATGTCGAGGATCAGCGGCAGGGCCGCGGACAGCTTGGTGCCGATCATCGTGGCGCTGATGGATTGATGGATCGATTGCACCGATGTGTCGCGCTGCACGCCGAGCATGTCCATCGCGTCACTGTGGGCCCGCGCATCGAGGTCGCCCGCGCCTCGAAAGATCATCTCGGTCAGGATCGAACTGAGTCCCTGCCGCTCATCGGGTTCCGCGGCGCTACCGGCAGGCACCAGCAGCGACATAGCCAGCGACTTCGCCGTTGCCGCCGGCTCGGCCAGCAGCCAAAGACCGTTCTCAAATTGATGGCGGTGGATCGTGGACACCGGCCGTATTGTACTGTGCCGCGGGATTCGCGAAGCACGCGATGATCGAGCGGGTCAGTCCGCAGCCTGAAGCTGGTGGTCCTTGAGTGTCGGCCGTCTCGGCTGATCGTCCTTCTCCGCATCGCTACCGTCGGGATCCGGCGATTCGTCGGCCGCTGGGGGCGGCGCTTCATACGGTGGTGCGTCGACATCCGGATCGGCGGCGTCCGCGGGCATGTCCACCACCGGAACCGCGACCGGCACCTCAGCCGAAACCGAATCCGCGCCCGATTCCGGCGACACGTCTTCGACGTAGGGCACGCGTTCGGTGCGTGGCAGAGACGTCACCGCCGTGTCATTGATCCGGTTGTAGACAAGCAACGTCTCGGTGTCGCTGAACTGCGGCATGACACGGGCACGCAGGATTCCGCGTTCGGGGTTGTACCAGATGCCGGCCTGGTCGGGGCCGACGATCACGGGGTCGTCGGGATTCTGCGACACATCGCCGGGTGGCGCGATTTCCAACCACGGCTGCTCGATGGGCACCAGCGGATTTCGCGGCAGGCCGTCCGCGAACCATTCGGTGGGTAGGGCGAGGGGATAGCCCGCCTTGGTCCGCGGCACGTTTTCCAGGGCGGCACGCACCACGATCCGGTCGTGGAGGCGTCGAAGCTCGCCGCGCACGGCGTCGTCGGTCGTGAACTGCGCCGTAGCGGCCCGGTGAGAGCGAAACAGGGTCGCGGCGAGGCTCAGGACGAGCACGACGATCAGCCCGTCGATCACGCGGTGCCGTGACATGGCGTTGACCTCATAGGGGTTCTGTTACCCTTACGCGGCAGGATCGCAAGGGTCGAGCGTGCAGGATGGCACCGGCGTCGTAGCCGAATAGAGCGGCACACCTCCCCGCTCCGCACCCGACACCCGACACTCGACGCCCGACACTTCCGCGCCCCGTGCGCGGAAACGACGGCATCAGAATCTAGATCGGTCCGCGGGCACGTCGTAGTGAGCCCCACCTTTTGATTATCGGAACCAGGCGGTGTCATCCCGTGCCACACACCAGCGTCTGAACCGCCGACTGCTAGCCTGTACCCGCTGCGGTCGGCTACGGGAACACTGCCTCGACGTGGCGCGGCGCAAGCGGGCCGCGTTCCGAGACGATGCCTATCACGGCAAACCCGTACCCAACTTCGGCGATCCGGGCGCGGCGTTGCTGATCGTCGGCCTGGCGCCGGCGGCACACGGCGCCAACCGGACCGGGCGGATGTTCACCGGCGATCGTAGCGGTGACTTTCTTTACCGCGTGATGCACGAGGCGGGTTTCGCGAACCAGGATCGAGCGACGCACCGCAAAGACGGGCTCGTGCTGACCGACGCGATGATCACGGCGGTCGCGCACTGTGCACCGCCTCAAAACAAGCCCACGTCGCAGGAGTTGGCCAATTGCCGGCCGTTCCTGGATGAAACATTCGAAATGCTTTCCAGCCTGAAGGTTGTCCTCTGCCTCGGCAGGATCGCATTCGACGCCGTGATGAAGCGCTACCAGGAGGAAGGCTGCATCCAGAAACGATCGGCGTTTTGCTTTGCACACGGGGCCGAGCACACGGTCCCGACGGCGGCAACCATCCTGTGCAGCTATCACCCAAGCCAGCAGAACACCTTCACCGGCCGCCTGACGCACCGCATGATGCTGGATGTCTTCGAGCACGCCCGCCGCATACTGGATCGTGAACGCGGTTGATGCGCGCACGGCGAGGGTATAATGAATGGAGGGGTTCCTGGAACGCGGACATGAGAGTCAGCATCACATGGGCGCGGTTCGGCGCCGCACTTTTCATTGTGGCCCTATGGGTCGCGCCAACGCACGGCGCGGACGAGCCCGAAGTTGCAACGAGCGCCGCAGATGCCGCAGGTCCGCGAAGCGACACCCAACCCGCGGGTCTCAGCGAGCGGCAGATCGCCGTCCACGTTCTGAATCGCCTGGCGTTCGGCCCGAAACCGGGCCAGGTGGATTCGTTGATCGAGACCGGTTGGCAGCAATGGGTCAACGGTCAGCTTGACCCGCAAAGCATCGACGATAGCGCGTTGGACGGGACTCTGGAAGAGACATTTCCGTCGCTGTTCATGGATATGGGGCAGATCTTCGCGAATTACCGGCCGCCTCCGGCCGGCGATTCCCAGACGCGGCAGGAGCGGCGCGATCGAAACCGGTTGACGGCCAAGGCGAGCCGGGAGCTGGCGACGTCGGTGCTCATGCGGGCGATCCAGAGCCAGGCGCAGTTTCGCGAAGTCATCGTCGAGTTCTGGCGAAACCATTTCAACGTGGATACGAGCGATCAGAACAAGCAGGATATCGCCGTCCTCGCGAACCATTACGAGCAGCAAGTCATTCGCAAGCACGCGTTCGGTCGTTTCGGCGACATGCTCATGGCGTCGGCCAAGCACCCGGCGATGCTGATCTATCTCGACAACGCCGTGAGCCAGAAGGCGCTGACCGACGACGAAGAGGTGATGGCCGTGAAGCGGGTCCGAAGCCAGCGCCGGTTGCGGTCCATCATGGCCAGGGTGCGGCACCGCGGGCTCAACGAGAACTACGCCCGCGAGCTGATGGAGCTCCACACGCTCGGAGTGGAGCATGAGAACCGCAGTGGAGGTTACTCCCAGCAGGATGTGATCGAGTTGTCCCGGGCCCTGACCGGCTGGACCGTCGGGTTCTCGAAGGACAACACCGCGTACGGATTCCAGTATCGGCCGGAAGTCCACGACCGCCTGCCCAAGACGGTTCTCGGCCGGCGGCTCAAAGCGGGGTCGGGCCTGAATGAGGCGGAAGTGGTCATCAAACGCCTCGCCCAGGACGTGCGCACGGCGAAGTTCATCAGCCGCAAGCTGTGCCGTTACCTGGTGGACGACCATCCACCAGAAACGCTGGTCAAACGGGTGGCCGGTGTGTTCAAGCGAACGCGCGGCGACCTGCCCAGTGTATACCGCGCCATCGTCAACAGTCCGCAGTTCGTCGATCCGAATCATTACCAGTCGAAGTTCAAGACACCGTTCGAGTTCACCGTCAGTGCGATACGCGCTACGGGCGCCGCGGTGCAGCGCTACGACGAGCTGGTCGAAGCCCTCGGTCACATGGGACAGCCGATCTACCGGGAGGAGGATCCCACGGGCTACTACGACCAGGCCGAAGCCTGGCTCGACCCGGGCGTCCTGCTTCATCGCTGGCAGTTCGCCCTCCGCCTGGCCGAGGGTCGACTTGACGGCGTCAGGATGGACGAGAAGTTTGTCGACAACCTGGTGCAACTGCCGCCCGAGCAGATGAAACAGGCGATGGTCCGGAAACTTTTGCCCGCCGGAGTGGACGAGCAGACGCAGCAGGTCATGGCACACGCGATCGACGCCTTCGGCGTCTACCGGCGTCAGGTGCTGGGGCTGATGCTCGGGTCGCCGGCGTTTCAGCAGCAGTGAGAGGCAGCTCCATGATCCCCACACGCAGACAATTCCTGAAGCAATCCGGTTCGACGCTCGTCGGCGCCGCGGCGCTGGGAGGATTCGGGCCGCAACTGCTGTTCGGCCGCGGGCCGGACTCGGCCGGCCGCAACCGGCCGACGCTGGTCACGATCTACCTTCGCGGCGGCGCGGATCCCTTGAACACTTTTGTTCCCTACGGCGATGCGACCTACTACAAAATTCGGCCGACGATCGCGATTCCACGACCGGGCACCAAGGGACGGCGCACCGTCCTGCCGCTGAACGACATGTTCGGCCTGCACCCGAGCATGCAGCCGCTGCTGCCGCTCTTCGAGCAGGGGCTGATCGCGCCGATCGTGAACGTGGGGTCGCCGCATTCGACTCGTAGCCACTTTGACGCCCAGGATTTCATGGAGCGCGCGGCACCCGGCGTGCGCTCCATCACGGAAGGTTGGCTGAACCGGTTTCTTACCGCGACGCGCAGCAACGACGACAGCGAATTTCGCGCCCTGTCGCTTCAGCCCACGCTGCCACGCTCGCTGAGGGGTCAGCACCCGGTTCTGGCCGTGCCTTCGATCGGCGTGGAGCACGCGATCAACACCTTCGAGAGCCTCTACGGCTGCACTGAGGACAAGCGCATGCAGGCCGCCGCGGAGGCACCGCAGTCCGCGGCCGAGCGGATGCGCCGTCAGGTGAGCGATGCGGGTGCTTCCACGATCAGGCTGATCCGCGAGCTGCGCCGGATCGTCACGACGACCAACGCGCACGACGCCGCCTACCCGCGCAGCGGTTTCGCCAACCAGTTGAGCGATCTGGCAAAATTGATCAAGGCCGACCGGGGCCTGGAGATCGCTGCCCTGGACTACGGCGGCTGGGATCACCACGCGTTCCAGGGCGGCACGCGGGGAGCAATGTCGAACATGCTCGGCGACGTCTCCGCGGCGCTG
>CAUZBA010000078.1:0-10899 GCA_963577635.1 Phycisphaerae bacterium | reverse complement strand
ATGGCGTTCCACTTGTCCGTCTGTGTCAGGAAGATCAGATCATCGCGATCGACGCGGACCACGAGAGCGTTGGTGGGAATCGCCACGACGTCGAGCTTGTAGACGCTGTGAAACTCGGTTCCCTCGGTGATCGCGGTACCGGTCATCCCGGCCAGACGCTTGAACAGCTTGAAATAGTTCTGGATCGTCACCGTGGCGAGCGTCTGCGTTTCCTCCTTGATCTTCACGTTCTCCTTCGCCTCCACGGCCTGGTGCAGGCCGTCCGACCACTGGCGGCCGATCATGAGGCGCCCGGTGAACTCGTCCACGATGATGACTTCGCCGTTCTGCACGACGTAGTCCTTGTCGCGCTGGTAGACCGCGTGGGCCCGCAGCGCGTTCTCGAGCAGGTGCGGGAAATCCATGTTGTTGCCGACGTAGAACGAACCGATTGCGGCCACCTTCTGGGCCTCGGCCACGCCGTCGTGGGTCAGGTGCGACGCCTTCTTGTCTCGCTCGACCTCGTAGTAACAGGTGTGCCGATCTCGCGCCGCCTCGAGGTCGGGCAGTTCGTTGCGCTTCGATTCCATCTGTTCTCGCATCGTGTGACCGGCCGACTTGTCCGCGGCGTTGCGTATGTCCCCCTCGAGTCCCTTGATCGCCATCTGGCATCTCAGGACCTGTTCGTTGCCCTGTTCCCAGGACCGCTGCTTCTGGATCAGGTGCCGGGCCACCTGGTCGGACAGACCGTAGCGCGGGGCGTCCTCGTGGGCCGGTCCCGAAATAATCAGCGGCGTGCGGGCCTCGTCGATCAGGATCGAATCGACCTCATCGATAATGCAGAAATCACGGCCGTTCTGCACCTGATCCTGCGTGGAAAGCTTCATGTTGTCGCGCAGGTAGTCGAACCCGAACTCGCTGTTCGTGCCATACACCACGTCGCAGCCGTAGGCGCCCTGCTTAAACTGCTCCGGCTGCATGTGAAACGGGTGGATCGCGCCGACCGACAGCCCCAGCCAGTGATAAAACGGAAACACCCAGTCACGGTCTCGCTGCACCAGGAAGTCGTTGACCGTGACGACGTAGCACTTGAGCCCCTCCATCGTCGCCAGATAGCAGGCCAAGGGAGCCACGATCGTCTTGCCCTCACCCGTTTTCATCTCGGCGATCTTGCCCTCCCACAAGACCAGGCCACCGATCAACTGCACATCGAACGGCCGGGCCCGAAACGGCGGTCGGCTCTGCGGAAACAGGTCACGCACGGCCTCGTAGATTTCGTTGGGAATTTCAACCTGCATCCAGCCGGGCAGAGGTTCGGTGCCGCCATCGGGAGCCGCGGCGGGCTCGGTGTCCTGCATCTTTTTCAGCGTCGCCTCGTACGTCGAGCGCACGTCGGCCGGCAGGCGGTCAGCATCGAATCCGTGGTCGGGGCAGAAGACGTTCCGAATGCCCAACGACCGGTCCATGACCTGTCTGGCCACCGCCATGATCTCGGGAAGCAATTCCGAGACGTGCGTGTCCCCGGCCGCGGCGCGGCGAAACTCCTCGGTCTTGGCACGCAACTGCCCGTCCGTGAGCGCGCTGACCTGAGACTCCAGGGCGTTGATCTGCTCGACGCGTTTCGCGTATGCCTTGACCAGCCGCTCGTTGCGCGAGCCGAACACCTTGGTCAGGGCCTTGCTCACATAGTTGACAACCATGATGTCCCTCGTGTTGATGCGTTTGCAGGGCGATCGATCGGGGAGCCGCAGCGCCCGCGATTGGGGCAGGCAGAATCACCGCCAAGTGAAGCAGCCGTGACCGCCGAGTCGTCCATCGCCGCAACCGCGCCTGTCAGCGGGTCGGCGACCAAGCGAACCCTATCAAGTTTTGCACAGTGTCAGTGCGGAAAATCACTCGCTCCAAACGGAACTTCACGGTCTACTGTGCAAAGATTGAGCGACTCCGCCTAGTGGGTCCACGTAGTGGGTCAGCGTCGCGGGTCGTGGAGCGTTGCTCCGGATCAGACGGGTGGGGAAACGGGAGGGGGTAGATCCATCAGGTCCGCACGAAGGAGCGTCAGGGCTTCCGTGCCGACGCTTTCGGCGAGCGGGTGCGCCGGCCGGGGCGGATCGAACGGCGTCAAGCCCACCACCCAGGCTGGCCCGGGGCCGAACCACTGGCCGTTGCCGGATTGAGTCGGGGGAAACGCCCGGACCATGGAAGACAGGTCACCCATCCATCGAGCCAGGGCCTGCCGATCGGAGGCCTGGCGTAATGGAAGGATCGTGCATCGGTGGCTCAGGGCGGCAAGGCTCGTTCCCCCCTCGGCCGCCGACCCCAGCGTCACCAGCAGGGCGCCCGCCACCTGCACAACGGCACGATCGAGTTGTACCCTTCGACAGTTCATCCGCAATCAATTATCGACACGGTGCACCGTGCAGGTCAACCTATGCCGTGGTGAATCGCTCTTTGGCCCCGGAAACTTCCCGGCGTTATAAACTGTCACCGACTCGGCCCGCGGTTGGAGCCACGCCTCATGAAGATTCACGAGTACCAGGCCCGCGAATTGCTGAAGCAGTACGGTGTGCCCGTGCCGCCCGCGATCGTGGTCGCCAGGGCCGAAGATGCCCGTGCCGCGTTCGAGACGCTTGCCGCCGAGCACGGCGTGACGTTGGCCGTGGTCAAGGCCCAGGTTCATGCCGGCGGCCGCGGCAAGGGCGGCGGTGTGAAGCTGGTCAAATCGGCGGCAGAAGCCGAGCAGGTCGCCGAGCGGATACTCAATAACCCACTGGTGACGCCTCAGACGGGCCCGGCGGGCGTGTATGTGGCCGAGGTTCTGGTCGCCGCCGGCGTCGACATCGACCATGAGTTCTACGTGGGAATCGCCGTGGACCGCGCCGCGGGTTGCCCCGTCCTGATCGCCAGCTGCGAGGGCGGTGTTGAAATCGAACAGGTTGCCGCCGCCGATCCCGAGGCCATCGAGCGCGAGACTTTTTGCGCTTTCGGCGGTCTGCAGCAGTACCAGGCACGCAAGATCGCCTTTCGTCTGGGTTTCGCCGCGCCGCTGATCGCCCAGGCCGCGTCGATCATGCAGCGCTTGTCGAAACTCTTTCTTGAAACCGACGCGAGCCTCGCAGAGATCAACCCGTTGGTGCTCACCCCTGCCGATCACGACCACCCCCACGGCCGGGTCGTCGCCATCGACGCGAAGATCAACTTCGACGACAACGCTCTATTTCGACACGAGAAGATCCAGAGCCTCGACGACACCAGCCAGCACGACGCGGCCGAGAGGCGCGCCGACGAAGCGGGGTTGTCCTACATCAAGCTCGACGGCAACATCGGTTGCCTGGTCAACGGCGCGGGACTCGCCATGGCGACCATGGACCTGATCAAGCTGCACGGGGGCGAGCCGGCCAACTTTCTCGACGTCGGTGGTTCGGCATCCGAGGAAGCCGTCACCGAGGCGTTCCGCATCATCCTCGAGGACGAGAATGTCAAAGGCGTGCTGGTGAACATCTTTGGCGGGATCATGCGATGCGATGTCATTGCCCGGGCCATTGTCCAGGCCGCCAAGCTCGTCGGCTTTGAAGTGCCGCTGGTCGTGCGACTCGAGGGCACCAACGTCGAACAGGCCCGACAGATCCTGCAGACCGCACAATCCGACATCCCCTCGATGCAGATCGGCACCGACCTGACCGACGCGGCCCGGAAGATCACCGCGGCCGGCGTGCAGGTGTAGGGCCGAATTACGGGAGTGGCCGGAGGACGGGATCTGCGAAAGCAAAAAATCAGAAAAGCAGAAAATCAGAAAAATAGAGGAGTGGGGACTGACTTGATCGCTGTTCCTGCTTTCCTGATTCCCTGCCTTTCTGCTTTTTCGCTCTCTGTCTCTCCCACCCCGAATCGATCCTGTAGATCTCCCTTCCCATCCTGTGATCCTGTCAACTCCCCCGTTCCGGCAGCGAACCTCCGTCCTGATATTGCCGATGTTTACTGTGCCCTGGGGGACCGTGCGTCCGATAGGCCCGCCTCTTCCGCGCTTGAAAGTAATCCCCTGTGCTTCGCATCAACATCGAGTCGGCAACGCCCGGAATGAAGTTGGCGCTGTCGGTCTATCATCCCTCGCTTGCCGACCACATTCTCCTGAGGCATGGATACGAACTGCACCCCAACGACATTGCCCGCTTGCGACAACTGCACATTCACGGGTTCTGGGTGAGTTACCACAGCTTCGATTTTCTCGCGAGGTTCGTGGATGAACGGATCCAGGTCGCCCAGCAGCCGGTGCTCCAGCACGTCTCGCAGACCTTCGACGCGCTGCAGAATCAATCCGCGGCCCGGCTTCCGTATGATGATTATTGCGAGTCGATCGGTCGGCTGATCTAGTCGCTGGCGCACAATCCCAGCGCCGCGCTGTTCATGGGTGATCTGACCGACTGCGACGACCATCTGCGGCGACACAGCACCGCCGTGATGTACCTCAGCGTCCTGATGGGAATGAAGCTCTGCGATTATCTGGCCAAGCAGCGCCGACACATCGATCCGGCCCGGGCCAGGGAAGTGACCAATCTTGGAATCGGCGCCATGCTGCACGACGTGGGCATACCGCAACTGGACCAGAGCGTACGCGACTGCTACGACGTCATCGGCGACGAGAACGACCCTGCCTGGCAGGAACATCCCTCTCTTGGTTACGACATGGTGCGCGGGGAGATAGAACCCAGCGCCGCGACCGTCGTCCTGCACCACCATCAGCGCCGTGACGGTTCCGGATACGCCGGGGCGCGCTGGCCGGCGATCAACGGCAAACGCATCCATGTGTTCGCCCAGATCGCCGCCCTCGCCGACCAGTTCGACAGGATGTGCCACCCGGTCAATCGCCCGCAACAGCCGGCCGTGTGCGTGTTGCGGACACTGCTCGAGGAAGCGATCGGCGAGACATTCGAACCCCAGGTTCTGCAGGCCCTGTGTCTCGTGACCCCGCCCTACCCGCCCGGGTCGGTGGTGCGCCTGACGGACGACCAGTGGGCCGTGGTCGTCCGTCACAACGGGGCCGATCCCTGCCACCCGATCGTGCAGATCGTGCCCGGACCGCCGGAAAGCTTCGGCGCCGACGACGTCGCCCCCGGTCCCGAACTGGACCTGAGCCGGACGGCTGGCGAACTGCACGTCGCCGAACACGACGGGTGGGATGTTACGAAGTTGAACTTCGAACCTCCGCCGCTGCTCCAGGGATCCCGGGCGGCGGTGGCGTATCTCTAGAAAATGTGACGTAGCGACGTAGCGACGTAGCGACGTAGCAACGAAGCGACGAAGGGAGGAGTGTGTCGACGCGGCACCGTCGTGTCGTTCGCGTACCTATGAGGAAGCGTCGCGGCAACGAAGCGCAGGCATCACGGCGGGATGTGAACGATCACCGTTCCCGTCTGCGAATCGTAGATGAGGTAAGGTTCTTGAGGAAAGTCGAGCGCACCGTTTCCGTTTGTGTCGTAGAGGTAACCGTAGTATCGCCCGACCAGCGGAAAGGTAAATCCCGGAAACTCCATCCAGCCGTTCGGCGTGGGTGTCACCGGTGGGCCGAACACCGCGTCGAAGAAGGTCGGCTCTCCCGCGGCCACGCCACCTATGTGAGCGGGAAAACAAAAACCGTTGAGCGGCGGCAACCCGGCAGTGATACCGACGGCGTACGTCAGCTTCAAGGATGACAGTCCTTACTGAATCGCGATGATGTACGCCACCGCAGCCTGCCGGTGCGCCTGCTGCGAATAATCTAGGTAGCGTGGCACCGCGACCCCTGCCAGGATTCCCAGCACGACGATCACCGCGATCAGCTCAATGAGCGTGAAGCCCGATCGATGCACTGACATATGCGGACCCCCGGCTGGCGGAAAAGACGATCAGGACGGTTCGAGCCAATCACCAAGTTCACCGCGCCACTCGCCGTGACACGATGACCTTGCGGCCTCTCTTGACTTAATCGTCCATGTATTATCCGCGATGAACGTCGACGCTCGCACGAGTTGCTGCGACTCACCCCTACAACCGGCACATTCGTCACATCGTGTCGGACCCGAATCTCGAATCACGTCTCGTGTGACACAACTGAAACGGCCTTCTCAATGCAGGGATTCTCTTACCATCAAGTGAAAGCACCACCGAAGCAAGAACGGTGTACTGAGGGCCGCTTGGCCTCAGATCGCTGCCTATCAGTTCGACCGCGTCAACCACCTTCGTGGCGAACGGCGTGGCGCCGTGAGACTTAAGCAGATTACGAAGCTCCGCCGGTGGAGCCGACTTGACGCGGGCCAGCGTTAGGTGGGCGCGCCAGGGGCGATTGTCCTTGCCAATCCCCAGCACTTCGAGCCGGTCATTGAGGCATCCCACGATGCGATACAGGGGTTCGGGCTGTTCCAGGTCTGCCCAGATGATTGAAGGGCGACGCGAATCCGCAAAGGCGCCCATGCCCCGGATGCACATCGTAAACGGTGCTTCCGTTTCGACAGCCGCTTCCACAGCCCCGACGATCCCGGGGACCTGCGCTTCGTCGATCTGCCCCAGGAACCGCAGTGTGAGGTGTAGAGCGTTCGGATCAAGCGGGCGCACCGGGCGGCCCATCTCACCCAGCGTTCTCAGGACACGGCGCAGGGCCTGCGAGGCTTCGACTTTGATCGCAATGAACGTTCGGAGCATGAATCAACCCGCGCGATCCGGTTGGCGTGAGCAATCACCGCCAGAAGTGACACAGCTCGTTGCGGCACAGGTCCACGTTTCCCCCTGAGAGGATGATGCCCACGTGCTTTGATTTCATATCCAGGTCTGCCCAGAGCGCCGCGGCGAGGGCCACGGCGCCGGAGGGTTCGACGACGAGCTTGGCTCGCTGCCAGCACAACCGCATGGCTTCCAGGATCTGCGCGTCGTCGACCAGGACGATCTGTCGAACTCCAGTGTGCAGGATAGAAAATGGAAGTTCGCCCAGGCCGGTCCTCAGGCCGTCGGCGATCGTTGCCGGCGGACGTTGCGGTTGAAGGATCCCGGTCCTCATTGATTCGTATGCGTCGTCGGCGAGGCGCGGTTCGGCGCCGATCACCTCGACGGTTCTGCGGTGACCCGCGGCTGCCAGACAGGCTCCGGCCAGGAGGCCGCCCCCGCCGACGGGCGCGATCACCGCATCCAGATCGTCCACTTCTTCGAGCAGTTCCAACGCGGCTGTGCCCTGCCCTTCAATGACGCGGGCGTCGTTGAAGGGGTGGATTAACGCGGCGCCATGCTCGCGACGAATCTTGTTCGCGGCGCTGGACCGGGCCTTGTCGTTGTTGTCGCACCAGGTGATCTTCGCGCCGTATCCGCGAACCGCTGCGACCTTGGCGGCGTTGCTGCCCTCGGGCATGACCACCAGGGCCGCAACGCCCCTGGCCGCCGCGGCAAGGGCAACGGCCTGAGCATGGTTCCCCGAGGAATGGGTCACGACACCGTGGCGCACCTCGGCATCGGCCAACATCATCACCGCGTTCGTAGCCCCCCGCACCTTGAACGAGCCGCCGGTCTGGAGATTCTCGGTCTTCAGGTAAAGATGCGCCCCGGCCATGCGATCAAACGTGCGGCAGCGCATCACCGCAGTACGGCGCACGTAAGGACCAATGCGCTGCGCCGCGGCCGGTAGGTCGTAGGGGTCGTCGTGCATGATTCGCAACACAAAGCCTAACGTTTCGAAGTTGACAGGAGGTGCGAGAGCAAAAGAGTAAGAGAGCAAGAGAGCAGGAAATCGGGAACGCGATCAATCACACGACCTCGCCGTTCTCAGTTTCCTGCTGTTCCGCTCTTCCGCTCTTCCGCTCTCCCGCTCTCCTGCTCTATTCCTGCTTTTCTACTCCCCCTTTTCTACCGCAGCAGTGCCGCCTCGGCCACGAGGCCCGGCCCGAATCCCATCGCGACAACGGGACGGGGCGCGCCGCTTCGGCGCAGCTGGTCAAGGATGAACAGCATGGTCGGCGACGACATGTTCCCGGAGTCGCGCAGGACGCGCCGTGACGCCGCGGTACATGACCGGCTGATCCCCAGAGCCTCCTCGACCGCGCTGAGGATCCGGGGTCCGCCCGGATGAACGGCCCACGATCCGATCGTATCGACGCTCAAATCCTGAGTTCCTAGCCACTGCCGCATCCACGGCCGAAGCTGCCTGTTAATCAGGTCGGGAACGCCGGACGAGAGCGTCATTTCGAAACCGTGATCACCGATCCGCCACGTCATGGCATCAGCGCTGTCCGGCATGAGGATTGAACCGGTCGCGGCGACACGCCACATCGCCTCGGTCCGGCCGGCCGACGCTTCAATGACGACGGCGGCGGCACCATCGGCGAAAAGTGCGTTGGCCAGAATGTTCCGGCGATCCCAGCCGTACTGAAAGTGAAGGCTGCACAGTTCAACGGCACACAGAAGGACGCGCGCTTCGCGGTCGCATGCAGCCAGCGCGGCGGCGACCCGCAATCCGTTCACGGCCCCGTGGCATCCCATGTATCCCACGTTGACCCGCTGCGTGGTCGCGGGAAGACGAAGACGCGTCACCAGATCGAGGTCCACACCCGGTGCCGCGAAGCCGGTGCACGACACCGTCACCAGATGCGTCACCCGTGCTGGCGGTACTCCCGCGTGATTCAACGCTTTCTGGCAGGCGCGGCCCGCGAGCGGAGGTGCCTCCTGGGCGTAACGATCCATGCGCTGCGCCGTGGAGGGCCCCTGATCCGAACGACCGGTGGGCGCCGGGTAGAACCCGTGACGCGACCCATTGCGTCTGTTCGGATCGAGCAGGACGCTGCCGCGCCGCTCGATCAGCGTGCGCCGATAGAGTGTCGCAAGAAGGTGTTGTTGCTTGTCGGTTTCGCAGCAGCGCAGGACGGCGCTTTCGGCGGCGTCCTGCTGCGTCATCGAACCCCGCGGTAGCGCCGTGCCGATGCCAGTGATCACCGCGGACGCTGCTTCGTGTTCCATGGGGCCAGTTCACCAGAGTTATCCGAAACTATGGTGCTCCATGGCCGCGGACGGTGCGTGCAGGGCACGAACCACCGGGTGCACCAGCCCCGGCGCCGTGCCCAGCAATGAGGCCACGGCCGCCATCCACCGCGGCCGGCGCAGTAGCGATACGACACCCGCACACATCCTGTGGCGGACCGAAAAAATTTGCCGGTAACGACGCGACCACATGTCGCCAAGTTCCGGACTCCAACCGGCGACGGCACGTGAAGCGAGCGGTGTGACGGCCAGGGCGGATGCAAGCGACCAGGCGATCCCCTCACCGGTGAAAGGTTCGACGTATCCGGCTGCGTCGCCAAGGACGAAGAGCCGTCGACCGCCTGGATCGAGGCGCTGGCGCGAGAGCCTGGGCGTGCCTCTCCATGGCGATGTCGCGAGGCAGTCCACCGCGGGCCAGCGGCATTGCTCGACAATTCCGGCCACCGCCGGTGCCATGCCGCCGACGTTCCGAACCAGTTCGGTGTCCAGCGCGGCGGCGACGTTGAGTCGTCCATCTTCCAGCCTCACCAACCCCACGTAGCCGCCATCGCCGCACGCCATGTGGATCGTGCCCGGGGCGTAAAAGCCGCAGGCGTCGTCAACCATCACCGCACCACCGACCCGGGATGCATCGGCGACGCGCACGCGACCAACATCGTCGCCCAGCGCCCGAAGCGATCGGCCGCCAAGACCGTCGGCGACCAACACGACGCTCGCGCTCGCCTGTCCGCACGAGTTCCCGTCAGACAGCGTCATCAGACGCGGACCGCCGCGCGTCGGTGCGAGTGTTGCCCGTGTCCCGGGAAGGAATTGAACCCCGGAATCCACTGCCGCGCCGACCAGCATGGCGTCGAACCGCCGCCGTGATAGTGCCATGCCCTGGGGGAGGTCGATTGTGGCACGCGATGGGCCGGCACCCAAAAGCATCTTGCGCCACGGTCGGCCGCCGGTTCGATCGAAATGCGCCCCGAGCCCTGCCCGACGCAGCGCCGTGATCGCTGCCGCGTTAACACAGCAACCGCACACCTTATCGCGCGGGAACTGCGACTTGTCCACTAACAGCACGTCGAACCGGCGCAGCGCCAGTTGCCGTGCGGCCACCGCCCCCGCGGGCCCTGCGCCGATCACGACGACGTCCCACCGGCGTCGGACGACACCGCGCAGGTTCACGGTCGCAGCGATGGGTTGTACTGCGTCTGGGACCTTTAGAGCGGTTTCGTCCATCTTTTAGCGTCCTGAGCTGGCTGCAGCTGCGTCCGACTTTGTCGTGCTGCATCGACGACCCACTGCGGGGTCGCCTGCTTCGCCCTCCGCGCCAGCCTTGCTTCGCCGACGCTCAAAACGCTACAAGATGGACGAAAACGCTCTGGTCCCCTGCTCACGACGACTGCGCCCAGCGAATCAGGAGGTCCGCGACCTCCGGTCGGCTGAACTCCGGCGGCGGGCGATTCCCCTGATTGAGCACCTCGCGGACCTTCGTGCCCGACAGGAACACCTTCTGATCCGGCCCGTGCGGGCAGGATTTGGATGTCGTCATGCTCTCACACGCGTTGCACCAGGCCGAGTGTTCGAATTTCAAGGGTGCGATACCGATCTCGGACGAGTTGAATCGTTCGAATATCTTCTGGGCATCGTAGGTGCCGTAGTAGTCGCCGACACCGGCGTGGTCGCGACCGACGATGAAGTGCGAGCAGCCGTAGTTCTGACGTGTCAAGGCGTGAATGATGGCTTCTTTGGGGCCCGCATAGCGCATCGCGGCCGGCATCACCGACAACATCGTGCGGTCCTGGACGTAATACTTCTCCATGAGCGTCAGGTAGCACTGCATCCGCACGTCGGCAGGGATGTCGCCCGGTTTGGTCTCGCCGACCAGCGGGTGGATCAGCAGACCGTCTGTAATCTCCAACGCACATTTCGTCAGGTATTCGT
>CAUZBA010000077.1:0-10912 GCA_963577635.1 Phycisphaerae bacterium | reverse complement strand
TCTTGGCCGAAATCGTCGACAGAGTTGAAGTCGATGAATTTTAAAACTGAGGTAAAGCGTTGTCTTGTTAAGGTTTAAATGAGACAATCGTGTGCTTAACCGAACAGTTGTGTCATTTGTTATTGACTGTTTGCTGTTCTCCATCCGATTCGGCACCGGAATATGATTCACCGCCGCTCCCGCGCAACCGCGTCATCGGTCCCTGCCACAACCAGATCGTCGGTGCCGAAAGCGCATAGGTGGCGAACGCCACGGCCGCGGTCGCCTGAGGCCAGATCAAGAGGAAGGGCGCGACGATGACCACCTTGACGACCGAGTTGAATTTCGCTTTGCCTCGAAGGTAACGGTTGGCCACGTGCGGGTAGCGCAGGCGGCTGACCATGGCGACGGCCACCAGCAGCGATATCGCGACCATGCCCAGCGCCGCGGCTCCGATCGACCAGTGTTCCGCGTGGCGGTGGGCCAGGAAGTGCTGGTGCAGGAGTACGAAGCTGGCGACCGTTCCTGCGGCACCCGGGGAGGGCAGTCCCTTGAAGCTCAGCGAATCACTCGGGGCATTCGATTTAGTTTCGATGTTGTACCGGGCCAGGCGCAGGGCGGCGCAGGCGACGTAGATTCCGGCAATCACAAGCACGACGCGGTCGAAATATCGGTCTCCGACCTCTGAAAAGAAAGGCAGGCGAATGCCGACGAGTTGAACGGCCAGGAATGCGGGGGCCACACCGAAGGTGACCATGTCGGCCATCGAGTCCAGCTGCTCGCCCAGGCTGCTCGATTGACCCGTCAGTCGCGCGATGCGCCCGTCCATCGCGTCGAGCACCATGCCCAGGAACACAAACAATGCGGCCAGCGTCAGCGGCGTCCAACCCAGCAGCACGCGGGCGTCGGGCGAGCGGCTGGCGAAGAAGATCGCGAGAAACCCGGCCAGCAGGTTGCCGAGCGTAAAGAGGGTTGGCAGAACCGCGACGCTGCGTAGTCGCAGACGTCGCCGAGTGGAACTTCGTCGCCGTCGCACGCCTTGCGGGACTTCGCCGTCTGCGAAGCGGTAGGGCATGGGTCGATTCTAGCCACTCATTCGCATGCGGCCCGATCTGCGGCTAATCTAGGGCCATGACCGGCCGGGACAGCCGATCCCGTCTTGGTGCCACGCCCTTGTCGAGGTGGGTTTCCGCGCTGCTGCTCGCCGCCAGCAGCGCCCTGCTGGCAGTTGGCGTTCAACTCGACGCCGATCGATCCGGCTACGGCACGCACGTGCAACTGGGGCTGCCACCGTGCGGTTTTCTGGCCTCATGCGGCGTGCCCTGCGCCACCTGCGGAATGACCACCGCATTCACGCACGCCGTGCACGGAAGCCTGCTGGCCGCACTGGTCGTGCAGCCGACAGGCGCGCTGTTCGCCCTGCTCGTGGCCATCGTGGCGATTGTCAGTGGGTATGCGCTGATCTGCGGCGTTTGCCTTGCTCCGCTGGGGCACTGGCTCTGGCGACCGAGGTCCGCCCTGCTGCTGGGTGCGATAGTCGTCGGTTCGTGGGCCTATAAGATCTTCGTGGTTAGCAGTCAGAGTTAACTCATGATTCGAGTGACCAACAAGGCGCTACGCTTGCGAATCGCACCGCTGCTTGCCCTCGGCGTCGGGTGCCACATGGCGTGCCTCGTCGCGTGCCAGCCGGCCGGTTGGCTGGCCGGCGCGGTTGCCGGCGGTGAGCGCACGGTCGATGTTGCGGCCGAATACCGTGGCCTGGAACAGAAGAAGATCGCCGTGCTCGTCGCGGCGCCGCACACGGTGCTCTTCGAGTTTCCGTTAGCGCCCCTGACCGTCTCCCGTGCCGTGAGCGGGCGACTTGCCGCCGACATCCCCGGCGCGACGTTGAGTGATCCGAAGCAGATCGTCGCGTTCCAGCGGAAGAACCCGCAATGGCTCGGCGTGCCCACGAGTCAGTTGATCGAGCGGCTCAACGTGCAGCGCCTGGTGATGATCGATCTGGCGGAATATTCAACGCACGAACCCGGCAACGCCCACCAGTTTCGCGGCGTCGTGGTGGCGCAGATCAGCGTGACCGAGTCCGGCGGCGATCGAACCAACAACGCGGCGTATTCGCAAGTCGTTTCGGCGCGTTATCCCGAGGAGTCCGGCCTCGGCCTGCTCGAAGAGGACGCCGACACGATCAAACTGGGCATGATCGACCTGTTTTCGCGGCGCGTCTCGGGATTGTTCCACGATCACAAGGTAATTCGCAGGTGATGAGGATTGTGACGGCCGGCGCTTGCGTGGTCGTCGCGACCGCCTGCATGGGCGGCTGCGCCATCCTGGGTTTTGTCGCCAACAACGTCTTCCCCGAAAAGATCAAGGCCGCGTATCGTCTGCCAGACCGCCCAACGGTGATCGTGGTGGACGATCCGTTGGCGCTCCTGGACGACCGCGCGTTTCTGGTGCAGGTGGCCCACGGCGTGGGTGTGGAGCTGACCCAGCAACGCGCCGTGAGCCAGGTCATTGCGAGCGAACGGCTCGTGAAACTGTCGGCTCGTCTCGGAGATGAGTTCGGTCGCATGCCCATCGACCACATCGGTCGGGAATTGGGCGCCGAACAGGTCGTGCACGTCAACATCGAGTCGGTCGCCGTCAGCCATGCGCGCATGCAGCTTCTGTGTCAGGTCAAGGTGATCGACGCCGTGCGCGGCGTGCGCCTGTTCCCGGCCTCGGTTCTTGGCCCCGGCGGGCCGACCCTCCGCGGCGCGGGCAGGATATCGGTCGAAATCGCTCACACCGCCGTTGCGGACGTCCGGCGCGGCGAGCGCGTCATGGTCGGTCGTGACCTGGGGCGTCGCGTGAGCGTGGAAGTGGCGCGGCTCTTCGTCGATTACGAGGTGCCGATGGGCGACGGACGGCTGGATTCGACGCGTTCGTAATGTTGATTCCATACAAGAAGCGACGAAGCGACGGAGCGACGAAGCGACGAAGGGGCCGTCGCGCGGGAAGACCGACCGACATAGCGCCTGGCCGCGACACGGACGGTCACCCAAACCACGATAAAGTGGCGCCAGCGCGGACCGGCGACCAAACGACTACCCTTCGTCGCTCCGTCGCTTCGTCGCTCCGTCGCTTTTTCGACCGTCGCTTACTTGCGATCGCGAATTCTCAACTCATCTGTTGCCAACGCCACTCGCTATGCGCGTATTTCACTTGATCGACGCGGCCAGTCCGCAGGCGACCGCCACGACTCTGGCGTTGCTGTGCGAGTCGCTACGGCGTTCGGCCGGCGTCGATCAGCGAGTCATCCTCCTGGGCGGCTCGTCGCTGCTCCAGTCGGCGCTGGCCGTGGGCATTCAAGATCCTGTCTTGATCGGCGTTCCGTCCGGACGCGCCGCCATGGGTGCCTTCGCGGTGCAGCGCCGGATGCGCCGCGAGGCTCCGCCCGACGTGGTGCACTGCTGGTCGGTGGGTTCGTTCAGCCTCGCGGCGCTGCTGTGGCGCCGCGAGGCGAAGGTCCTGACCATGACGGTCGCGCCGCCGAAACGTGTGGCGAGCTGGCTGCGCGTGGTGACCTCGGACGCGGCGCCGCAGTCCGTCGTGCTGCCGATCAGCTCGACGATCCGTCGCGCGATCCTGGCACACGGCGTTCGCGCCGACGCCGTTCACGTGCTGCGGCCGGGTCTCGACATGGCACGGGTGGCACACGCCGCGCGGCAGGAACTGCGTGCCGGTTGGAGGTTGGAGGATCCTCAGTTCAAGGTCGTGGCACTGCTGACCGATCCGCCGCACGGCGGTGACGCCCTCGACGCCACGATGGCCGCGGCCCTGGCCGACCCGGACCCTGAGCCTGGCGACTGGCAGACCTGTGTCCTGGTTCATCCCGCGGCGCGGTTCCGCGGCCGTGCCGCGCGGCTGATGGCCCAAGTCGACCGCGGCCACCGATTCATCGTTGACCGGCGGTTGGAACGCCCGTGGCTGGTTCTCCCGGGTTGTGACGTCGCGCTGGCCCAGGGACCGGATGCCGGAGGTCTGAGCCTGCTGTGGGCCATGTGCGCGAACATCCCGATCGTGGGTGAAGCGACTTACGCGATCAGCGAAGTCGTTGAAGACCGGCATTCGGCCCTGCTGGCCAAACCCGGAGCGCCGAAGTTCCTGGCCCACCGCCTGCGTCAACTGCTGTGCGAACCGCAACTCGCCTGGCGCCTGCGCGACACCGCGCGGCACGAGGCGTACAGCTACTTCAGCCGCCAGCGCTACGCCGAGAGCCTGCACACCGTCTACGAGCAGGTCGTCGCCGGCCGCCCCGTCGAGGTCCCGGCGCCGGAGTCGACGGGAGGGTTGCGTTTTACAGGGAGAGGGTGAGGGCTGTCTACGACCGTGTGCTGATAGGCGGTGCTGCTTGAACCAGGCACGAAGGCACGAAGGGGGGATGTCGCGACTGTCGTCGTGACGGAAGAGGAATGACTGAATGTCTTGACGAAACGCGCATCGATGCACAATGATGAGGTCCATCTGGTCGAAGCGGACCGATCTGCGAATCACAGCCCTTCGTGCCTCAGTGCCTTTGTGCCTCTTCCCTGTGTTCGTACCAATCGCTCCGTACGAACGGCAATGCCTGAAGCCCTCAATACCGGTTTCAGAAAACCAACCCCGTCCCCTTCATCAGCGCCAGCGCCGCGCCTTCACCCAGGAACACCAGAACCAGCGTCACGTACAGGATGCCGGTGGCCGATTGGTTCGCGGCGCGCCTGACGCAGTCGTGAGTCATCCAGGTGAAGACCGCGGGTCCGACTAGGCCCACCAGGTAGCGGGCAAGCATCATCGCGATGTTCCACGCCTGTCCACCGACCGGATCACCGGCGGCGACGTACGGCAGCAGGCCGCATCCGACGCTCGCCGCGCCACGAAGTGTCAGAATCGCGGCGAGGATCAGGACCAGACGACGCATTGGCTTCTGTGTCATTTCGTTGCCGGCCGTCAGGTAAGCGTGGCCGAGGAGCATCGCCATCAGGCACACACCCAGCAGCGCAGCGCCTAGGCAGACGGTTGCCACCAGCGCCCCGCCCTCCAGCCCCGCGCCGAGCACCGAAGCGAAGCTCGAACGGCCGGCCGACAGAGCGGCGACCCCGCGAACGCGCTCGAGACCGGCCGGCGGCAGCAACGCACAGGCGGCCTCGACGCCGAGCAGAAAAGCCGCGGCACCCGCGAACCGCTGTGCCGAGCGGCGGCCGAGTTGAACGGTCAGGAGTTGTAGTGTGAACGCGACGCCGACCAGCGCGATCATCAAGACGACCTTCGCATCGGTGCCCGTCACGATCTGGTGCACGAGAGCGGCGGCCAGCAGTGCCAGGCCGACGATCCCGCCCAGCCGCAGCCATCGAAGGGTCACGAGACGGGGATCCATGACCGTCAGAGCGAACCCGATTCCTCCGGCGATCAGCAGCAGATAGAGGCCGACCATGGCGCATGACTCTACAGCCCATCCCCGCGGGCCGTGGCGTGGGGGTGCGGGTTGACATCATTGCCTGTTTCTGTAGACTTATGCGCTGCGCGCAGCCGGTGCCCTCGGACTGGTCCAGGCTGCGGAGCGCGGGCCGATATGGCCGAAAAGGAGCCTGGCGCTGCGTGAAGGGCGCCAAAAGGGTGTAGGTGCTATGGGCGACACGGCTGGCTGGCTGGCTACACGGCGAAGCGGATCGGGCGTCCTGATGGGACGACCACCGATCCGTAACTCAGGACGCCACGTACCAAAGACGGTATCCGAGGTGGTACCGCGGGTCGTGCGACGGGGCGACAAACTTGGCGTCCAGAGGAAGGAACCGCGGGTCATGGCCTAGTGCACGCCGCGCATTCCGGTCGGCTTCGCCGGCTTGGCGTCATCCGCGACCCTGCATGGTACGCCTGCAGTGGTGCGGTCGATGCCTGGAGGCGTGCCGACGTGAGGCTCCGCTCAGGCCACGATCGCTTCTTTTCAGAGGCTCGTGGTCTTGGTCGTTTATAGCGAGGGCAAGGTCTACTTCGATTCCGATGTTGACTCCGACATCGACTCCGCAGGTGACCCATGGCCGCCGACCACAGACCGGTTATGACAACTGAATAGCGAACAAGGAGACCGCGCATGAACACCCAGGAAATGTTGCGATTGATCGACTCGATCTCGCGTGATCGCAATGTCGACAAGGAATCGCTCTATACCGATATTGAGCAGGCGATGGTCTCGGCCGCACGCAAACACTTCAACGCGGTGGACACAGAAGAGTTCACCTGCGAACTCGATCGGGTCACGGGCGGGCTTTCGATTCGGCGCGGTGATGAGCCCATCACGCTGGAAAGTCTTGGCCGCATTCCGGCCCAGACGGCCAAGCAGGTCATCATCCAGCGATTCCGTGAAGACGAACGGTCGAGCATCTATAACGAGTTCATCGACCGTGTCGGCGAACTGGTGACGGGCATGGCCCAGCGTTACGAAGGCGGCTCGCTGGTCGTGACGATCAGTCGCGCCGAGGGGTTTATGCCGCGAAGCGAGCAGATCGCCGGTGAGCAGCACCAGCCGGGCGAGCGCGTTCGCTGCCTGATCCTCGACGTGCGTAAAGCAGACAACCAGGTCAAGATCGTTCTGAGCAGGGCCCATCCCGATTTCATTCGTCGCCTGTTCGAGGTGGAAGTGCCCGAGGTGGCCGAGCGTATTATCGAAATCAAGGGGATGGCCCGCGAGCCGGGCCATCGAACCAAGGTCGCGGTCAGCTCGATCGATTCTCGCGTGGACGCCGTGGGGGCGTGCGTCGGCGTGCGCGGCAGCCGGATCAAGAACATCGTCGACGAGTTGGGCGGCGAGAAGATCGACATTGTCCGCTGGAACGAGTCCAGCCAGATTCTGATTCAGAATTCTCTGAAGCCCGCCGAGGTGGTCGAAACCTCGCTGTGCTTCGAGCTGGGTCGGGCCACGGTCGTGGTCAACGAAGACCAGCTCTCGCTGGCCATCGGGAAACGCGGCCAGAACGTGAGGCTGGGGGCGCGGCTGACCAACTGGGACATCGACATCCTCACGCCCGCGGAGTTCACCAAGAGCCTGGACATCATGGAGGAATCCCTCAAGGGCGTCGAAGGGATCAGCGAGGAGCAGATCGACCGGCTCGCGGCGTTGGGAATCATCAGCGTGTTCGATGTCGAGGAGGTCGGCGCACCCTACTTCGTCGAGTCGATCGAATGCACGCTGGGGCAGGCAGAGATATTGATCCAGACCGCGTCCGAACGAGCCAAGGTCGTCGCCGAAGAGCAGTTGCGTGAGAAGCAGGAGGCCGAGCAGCGTAAGGCGCAGGATCAGGTGGCGCTGGCGACGAGCCCCGGCGAGGCCCAGGCCGCGGCGGTGCTTGGCGACCTTGGCGCAGCAGCGGCGTCCGGTCGCGGCTCGTCCGATGCGGCCGGGGCCGATTCCGGCAGCATCGTCGAGATGCTCGAAACCCATCACGCCCAGACCCGGCAGGGCTCGGACGCCGAATCCACTGAATCCACTGAATCACCCGAAGCCGACACGCCTGGCGCGTCGGAAGACGCAGTTGAATCGAAGGCCGAACCGGAATCTGAACCTGAGACTGAGGTCTCGCAGGATCCGGACGACGGTGACGCGACAGCCGATGGCGATCAGGCCGACGCGGAGCAGAGCCGCGGCGCCGCTGCAGGAGCCTAATTTTGGCAAAGGTCAGACGCGTATTCGAAGTAGCCAAGGAACTCGGCGTCGCCAGCAAGGCGATCGTCGAGAAGTGCAAGGCCGAGAATGTCCCCAGCATCACGAACCATATGTCGACGGTCAAGGTCGGTCTTGAGGCGACGATCAAAGAATGGTTCAGCGACTCGGCCTCGGTGGCAACGGCCATTGAAACAACCGAGAAGGTGGACCTGACCAAAGCCCGTAAGGCGTGTCGCCGTCGCAAGGGTGAATCCGATGACGAACCGGCGAAGGTGGCCGAGGCGCCCGCGAAGGATAAGACCACGAAATCCGAAGCGCCTGCGCCGCTAGTCGAAGCCACACCCGAGGCGGCGCGGGGCCGGGCCAAACGCAAGCCCAAGCCCAAGGCCGCGCCGCCAGCTACGTTGCCGGGAGGGTCGCCGGAGGGGGTGCCGGCAACTTTGGCGGAAGGGCCGCGGCCCGATACATCCGAGGCGCCCGCGACAACCGAGCCGATCGCACCGGTGATCCAGCCGGCCGATCAGCTGGAGGTGGCCGGACCCATCGTCGCCAATGCGATGCCGCAGATCGTTGAGCCGGCGCAGGCGGTGGGACGGCCGAACGTACCGGATCGACCCAAGGTCGTTGAGCCGGTGGGGGACTTGCTCGAAACGCCCAAGGAAGCCCAGCTCAAAGGGCCGAGGCTCGTGCGCATTGAGCAGCCGGACGCCATACACTTGCCCAAGCCGCGCCGCGCCGCACCGCCCCAGACGTCCGATGCCGACAACAGCGGTCCGTCCTCGGGCGGCATCACACGATCGCGCGGTCCGGCACGGGGCCTCGGCGCCGGGGAAGAACGCGATGCTCAACCGGCACGCAAGCGGCGCACCCTTTCCAGCAGGCGCGGACGGACGGCCGACGCCCTGCCTGTCGGTCCATCGCAGTTCAGCCAGGCCGACATTGAGGAACTCGATGCGCGACTGCGCGGTGCCACCGGTTTTCTCAAGCAACGCCGGCGCGATCTGAAGAGGCGCGAGCAGGCTCCGCACCTGGCCACGAGCGCCGCAGTCGCCGGCGGAAAGGTCGAGATCGCCCAGCCGATCACGATCAAGGATCTGTCCGCCGCGACGGGTATCAAGAGCACCGGAATCATCAAGCACCTGTTCGGCAAGGGGATCATGGCCACCATCAACTCCGGGATCGGCTCGGAAGCCGCGATGGAGATCTGCCTTGAATACGACATCGAACTGGAGGTCACGGAGCAGCAGACCGCCGAGCAGCAGGTGATCGCCGAGTTCGAGACGCGCGAATCGATCGACATTCAGCCGCGCGTTCCCGTGGTCACCGTGCTCGGGCACGTGGATCACGGGAAGACCAGTCTGCTCGACAAGATCCGAGTTTCGGACGTCGCCGCCGGCGAGGACGGCGGGATCACCCAGCATGTCGGGGCCTATCGGGTCACAATCAAGGGCACGGACGAACAGGACAAGACCGTCGTGTTCCTCGACACCCCCGGTCACGAGGCGTTCACCTCGATGCGTGCTCGCGGCACGAACATGACCGACCTGGTCGTGCTGGTTGTGGCGGCCGACGACGGTGTCATGCCCCAGACGGTTGAATCGATCAACCACGCGCGGGCCGCCGAGGTGCCCATCATCGTGGCCCTGAACAAGACCGACCTGCCCCAGGCGACCGAGGAGAACATCCGCAGGATTCATGGTCAACTCTCGGAGCACGGCCTGAACCCCGCCGAGTGGGGCGGGCAGACCGAGGTGGTCAAAGTCAGCGCCGAGACCGGCGCGGGCATCCCGGAACTTCTGGAAATCATCGACTACCAGGCGCAGCTTCTGGAGTTGGCGTCCGACTTCGCCGGCCCGGCGCGTGGCGTCGTCATCGAAAGCCAGATGAAAGAAGGCCGCGGCCCCGTGGCCCGTGTCCTGGTGCAGGCCGGTCGGCTGGAGGTCGGCGGATTTTGCGTGGCCGGTCGTGCCTACGGTCGCGTGCGCGACATCACGGACGACCGCGGCAAATCAATCAAGGTGGCCGGGCCGTCAACGCCCCTGGAATTTAGCGGTCTGGACGTCGTGCCGGACGCCGGAGACAAGTTCTACGTCACCGACACGCTTCATAAGGCGCAGAGCATCGCGACGCAATACCGCGACAGCGAACGACAGTTGCATCTGGCCACACAGACCAAGGTGAGTCTCGACAACTTTGCCGAGAAATTGCAGGCCGGAGACACCAAGACGATACGCGTCGTCCTCAAGGCGGACGCTCAAGGATCAGTGGATGTGCTGCGCAAGAGCCTTGAGGATCTGGGCACCGACGATGTGGCGGTCCGAACGTTGCACCTTGGTGTCGGAGGCATCACGGAAAGCGACGTGCTGCTGGCCGACGCATCCGATGCGATCGTGATCGGGTTCCACGTGATCGCCTCGCCCGTCGTGCGCGATCGTGCCGAGCAGCGGCGCGTCGAGATTCGCACCTACCGTGTGATCTACGAATTGATCGACGACGTGCGCAAGGCAATGGAAGGCCTGTTGGATCCCGAGACCAAGGAGGAGTCCATCGGCGAAGCCGAAATTCGTGAGGTGTTCCGCATCTCCAAGGTGGGTGTGATCGCCGGCTGTGTGGTGACGGAAGGATCCGTCCAGCGCGGGGCAAAGGCCAGGGTGATCCGCGACGGCGTGGTCGTCACCGAGGACCGTGCGATCGAGACCCTGCGCCGTGTCAAGGACGATGTCCGCGAGGTGCGGTCCGGTACGGAATGCGGTGTGCGGATCAGCGGTTACGAAGACGTGAAGCCAGGCGATCGGCTGATGTGCTACCGAACGCTCGAAGTGAAGCGTACGTTGGGTTAGCCGTGATCGTGGGCATCCTTCAGGTCGAGTTGACAATCGATCACGCTCGGTCGCTCAAGGACAAGCGTCGCGTTGTGTCGATTCTCAAGGATCGGCTGCACCGCGAACAGCAGGTGTCGGTGGCGGAGGTCGATGCGCACGACGTGCACACGCTGGCACGGCTTGGCGTCGCGGTGGCATCCTCGAGCGTGCCCCACTGCCAGGGCGTGCTCGACCGCGTGCTCGCGAAGATCCGCCGTCACCGTGACTGCGTATTGAGCGATCACACGACGGAGATTCTTACCGGTCAATGACGCTGCATCGAAAGGAACAGATCGAGTCGACCCTTCATCGCGCCATCGGGCGTGCGCTGTCGCGCGGACTCGCGGATCCGCGAGTCCGCGGCCTGATCAGCGTCACGCGCGTGACGGTCACC
>CAUZBA010000076.1:0-11041 GCA_963577635.1 Phycisphaerae bacterium | reverse complement strand
GGCGATCAGCCAGAGGTCGGTGCCCGAGAACGCCTCGGGCACATCGGCGGTGGCCAGACGGCGTTCGAGGGCCTCAAAGGTCCAATCGGGCCGCTCGAACACCGCCAGGATGCCCGATGGGTTCTGCCGGTAGGCCATTTTCCGCATCAGGCGTTCGTCGACGCTGAACCACGGCGCCGCGCCGGGCTGGGCGGTGCAGCGGCGCAGAAGCGAATCAACCTGATCGTCGTTAAGGGCGCCGACCAGCGCCGGACAGACGAACCCGTGATGCTGCGCCAGGCCGGCATCCAAGGCACGGGTGACTTGTCGGAACCCCTCGGCTACGAACAGACCCGTGGCCCGGCGTTGACGGTGACGGCGCAGGGCAACGGTCGCCTTGATGCGTTGATTGTCCGCACTTTGCAGCGTGGGAAGGTTGAGCACGAGCGTATCGTATAGATCACAGCCGACCGGAACGCTGAAACGCCTCGAGCAGTTCCAGCAGCACCTGATCGCGCTGGCTCTCCAGCTCGGCGATCGAGCGGCCGGAGGCTTCCTGTTCCACGCCCGCGATCAGCTTTTCGTTCACCTGCGGCGTGAGACGGGGCTCGCCCAGATCCTCCCACCACTTCTGGATTCCGGGGCCGATGTGCTCGATCTGGTGACGCAGTCCTCCGGCGCCGCCGGCGAGGTGAAGCGACATGTGCGGTCCCATCATCGCCCAGCGCAGGCCGATGCTGTAGACCACCGCGGCGTCGACGTCTTCGACGCTGGCCACGCCCTGGTCCACCGCGTGCACTGCCTCGCGCCAAAGCGCCACCTGAAGCCGGTTGGCCAGGTGACCTGGCACTTCCTTGTTGATGCGGATCGCGCGTTTGCCGCAATGGTTGTAGAACTGCAATGTCCAGTCGATCACAGCCGGATCGGTCTTCTTGCCGCCGACGACCTCGACGAGCGGGATCAGGTGAGGCGGATTGAACGGATGACCCACGACATAGCGGTGGGCCCCGGCAATTCCTTCCTGCATGGCGCTGATCGAGAGACCCGAAGTGCTCGTGGACACGACGGTGTCCGGGGGGAGGACCCTGTCGATCTGCGCGTACAGCGCCGACTTGATCTCGAAGCGTTCGGGTGCGCTTTCTTGAACAAACTGCGCCTCGCGCACCGCCTCGGCAGGATCGGTGCAAAAGTGCCAGCGCGCGGGGTCGGCGCCGTCGGCGAGCCCCAGTCGCTTCATCGCCGGCCACGCCTCGTTCACGAAACGCGACACGAACTGCTCACCGGTCGGCGACGGGTCGCTGACCGTCACGTCCATGCCGCGGGACAGAAAGAACGTCGCCCAGGACGATCCAATAGTACCGGCGCCGACGAGGGCGACGCGGCGCACGTCATGCGGGTCGATCAGGTTCATCTCACAAATCCGTGGGAAAGTGCGAAAGCTGCTCTACGCCGGTTTCGGTGACCAGATAATTGTTCTCGACCCGGGAGCCGCCTCGCAATTCGTCCGCGTACAGGCCCGGCTCGGCGGTAAACACATCTCCAACCTCAAAGGTGTCGTCCCAGTTCGGGTTCAATCGCGGCGCCTCGTGGCAACTGAGGCCGATCCCATGTCCGAGGTGGTGCGGGAAGTGCCATCCGTTGCGACCGTCGATCATCTTGAACACCTCTTCGAACAGCGCGGCGCAGCGGACGCCGGGCCGTACGGTCGCAGCGACGTAGTCCAGCGCTTCGAGCACCAGCTTGTGCGCTTCGCGCTGTGCGGCACTCGGCTGACGGTCGACCGAGAATGTGCGGCACAGGTCGCTGCTGTAACCGCGTATGACGACGCTGACGTCGAGCGGCATCGTCTCGCCGGCCTCGACGGGCCGCACACGGGGCTTGCCGCCGCCGCCGCCCGACTGAAAATCGTTTCCGAAGTCGCCGATCGGCTCGCACACCGCATTCACGGCGGCGGCCTGCATGGCTGCGAATACCTCGACCTCCTTGACCCCGGGCTTCAGCACACTGCGGGCGGCGGCGTAGGCCGCGTCGCACCCGGCCACACCTTGACGGAGCATCTGCACCTCGTCCGGGTCTTTCTTTCGACGCATCGAATACATCGTCGGGCCCAGATCGACCACTTCCAGATCCGGCAGGAGCCACGGCCGGGCCACGTCGTCACAGCCCAGTCGCCGCACGCCCTTCAACCGCGGCCGCACCGTTTCGAACAGGGCACCGAACTGATCGTCCACGAGCGTCGCCAACCGATCGGACTCGAAGAACAGCGTTTCGTCGGCGACGACCGCCTCCTCCGGCTCGCCGGCGAGCAGAATGGTCGCCGACCCTTCGGCGGTCACCAGCAGTCCCGCGGCGGTGATCTGCCGCTGCCAGTGGGCGCTGAGGTAGTGGACATGGCGCAGGTTGGTCAGCAGCGCCGCGTCGAGTTTTTCGTCACGAAGACGCCGGCAGAGACGAGCCTTGCGGGCACGGCATGCGTCTGCATCCAGCCCAATGGGTCCGGTGGGTGGTGTCACGTTTGGGATTCCTGTCTGCCTGAACTGTTTCGCATGGGCTTAGTCGCCGGACGTCCCGTCCGCCTGCTTCTGACCGGGCCGCAGGGCACGTTTGATCTTACCGAACAGACCGTTGCCGCCCGGTTTCGCATCGCCGCTGTCCGACTCGCCCCCGGTCACCGTGGTCTTGATCTGCTTACCGCTGGTTCGATCGAAACCGCACTGTATGCAGATGACCGCATCGGGCGAAAGGTTGGCCCCGCAGGATGGACAACGGTCGGCGCCGCCCGCCGCACCAGATCGTGCCGCATCACTCGGAACACGGCTTTCGCGCTTCGTGTCGCGGGGCGCATCACTGTCTCGGACCGCCGATCCGTCAAGCTCGTACGTACCGTCAACCGCCGGCAGCACGTCGGGCACGCGCATGGACTTGCCGCACTTGCACCGAACTTTCTTGCCAGCGAGCTCCCGCTTCCAGGAGTAACGGCGCCCGCACGAGGGGCACGCGAATCTGCTCTTTTTGGATCCGGCCATGCCACCACCTTATTGTCCGAAGTATCCCAGAACTATTCGATGTGTTCAAGGCGATATAATCGGGCGATGAGCAGCGACGACGACCGCAAACGGGTGACGCTTCACGACGTTCGCCGATGGGTTGCCGCGGGACAACGCTTTCCCATGCTCAGTTGTTACGACGCCACCACCGCCAGCTGGGTCTGGCAGGGTGGCATCGACTTTCTGCTCGTGGGCGACACCGCTGCGCGTTTTATCCTCGGACACGACTCGACACTTCCCGCCCCGGTGCCGTTCATGATGGAATTGACCGCGGCGGTGCGCCGCGGCGCACCGAATGCTCTGATCATGGCCGACATGCCCTTCGGCAGTTACCAGTGCGGGCAGGACGACGCGATGCGCCATGCAGCGAGCTTCCTCACCGACGGCGCGGCCGACATGGTGAAGATCGAGGTCGATACCAGCTTCGAACCGCTGGTGCGGCGCATGAGCAGCGCCGGGATACCGGTCGTGGCACACCTCGGCTCTCGGCCTCAGCACAAGCGGCTGCTGGGCCCGAGCAGCCGTGTCATCTACAGGAGCGACAAGCAGGTCGCCGAGACGATCGAGACCTCTCGATGCATGGTTGAATCCGGTGCCGTGATGCTGCTGCTCGAAGCGGTTCCGGACGAGGTGTCTGCCGGCGTCGTGGACGCGGTGTCCGCTGCGGGCCCCGGCAGGACTGCGGTGCCCGTGATCGGATGCGGCGCCGGCCCGTCGTGCCACGGTCACGTCGTCGTCCTCCACGACCTGCTGGGTCTGACCGACTGGCAACCCCCCTTTGCCCCACCGTTGGCAGACCTTGGTGCCCAGATCCGCCAGGCGGCGAGCGACTGGGGCGATCAGGTCCGCGGCGGCCGCTACCTGCGGGATGACCATCCTTATAAGGTGGGATCGTAACCCTATCCTATGTGTCCGATAGCCGCGCCGCGGCCGCAGTACATTGGCGGGCTTAGGGCCGAACCGGCCAACGGGCCGATCGTATCTATATAGAAATGTAGGCGCGCGGTCCGGATCCGACCCGATCGCCGGGGCACAGCGATGTCAGGACCGCAGATTCACCGAATAATCTCACAGGAGACCCGATCATGACTCGGATTCGCTGGTACGGGCCGACACTGGCACTGGTCGTAGCCGTTCTTCTGGTCATGCTTGTAGGGCCCGGCCTGGTGCGACGCCTGTCGTGGCATCATGTGGAGCGACACGTCGAGCTGGCCAGAGACAGCAACGCTTCGGATGTCTCGCTGGCGGACCTGAGCGCTGCATTCCGCAACGTCGCCACCGCGGTTCGACCGAGCGTGGTCCACATCCACGTGGAAGGACGCATGGAGCATCTTCCTCGCCGCGAACTCAAGGACAGCATGCGCCAGTTGTTCCCGCCCCGATTTTTTTCTCCAGAGGACGACCGACTCGACGAGGATCAAGACGATGACGACGAAGATCTCTCGTACCGGACTTCCGGCACCGGTTCCGGATGGGTGTACGACGAAGAGCACATCATCACGAACAATCACGTGGTCGAGGACGGCGAGAGGATCACCGTCATCCTTAACAACAAGTCGGAGCGGATTGCTGAGGTCGTCGGAATGGACCGTGAAACCGATATCGCGGTGCTGCGCGTCAAGGGCGGTGACCTCCACCCGGCAAGGTTGGCCACCGAAACCGTCGAACAGGGTGAAATCGTTTTCGCCTTCGGGTCCCCGTTCGGATTCGAGTTTTCGATGAGCCAGGGGATCGTATCAGCCATCGGCCGCAAACCCGGCATCCTTTCTCATGTCCGGGGGTATGAGAACTTTATCCAGACCGATGCGGCCATCAACCGCGGCAACTCGGGCGGGCCTCTGACCAACGTCTACGGCGAGGTCATCGGCATGAACACTGCGATCGCCACGCAAGGCAATCCGCAGGCGAACTTCAACGGGATCGGTTTCGCCATTCCCGCGCGCATGATACGCCGCCACGTGGACAGCCTGATCGAGACCGGCCGCGTGGTGCGCGGTTTCCTGGGCGTGGAAATTGACGAACTGGATAATAAGGCGGCCTCGACGTTCGGCTACAAGGGCGAGGGCATTCTCGTCCAAAGGCCCATCGAAGACCGACCGGCCCATGACGCAGGGATCAGAGCCGAAGACATCATCACGTCGATCGACGGCGAGCCGATGCACAACGTGGACCAGCTACGCAATCTAGTTGCGGCCCGCGCTCCGGGCACCACGATCAAGGTCGGAGTTTTCAGGGGCAAGAATGCCGACGATCCCGGCGAAACACTGACGTTCGACGTGGAAGTCGCAGAGAAGCCGGACAAGATGCGGGTGGACCGCCCGTACTGGACACCGCGCGATGACGCTCCCTCCCAGGTCGAGCAGGACGAGCGACGCGAAGACCTAGTGAAGCTCGGCATCAGGAAGTTCGAAAAGTCCCATACCGCCCCAGGCGTTCTGGTGACGTCGGTGCGCGGGGGCTCGGCCGCTGCCGAGGCCGGGATCGTGCGCGGCCACATTATCACCGAGATATTCGGCGTCGCGGTCACCGATTCCAAGCAGTTGCTCACCGAGATCGCACGGCACGACATCGACCGGCCGATACGAATTCGGATCTACAACGGAGACCGCGACCATACGGTGTTCCTGGAACTGGAGGACGAGGACTCCTGACAAGGATTGAAAAGCACAATGATTCACCAGCCGGCCCCGAAATCGGGGCCGGCTTTTTTCTTGCGATCGCGAAACGCTACTTCGCTATACTGTCCCAGATGACCGCAGGCCGGTCCCTTGAAGTGAATGCCGTCGCGCCGGCGCAGCCGAATGGGCGCGACGCCAACGGCCGGCCTCTCCTGGAAGTCACCGATCTGCGCACCTTTTTCCCGGTCAAGCGCGGCCTGATGCGCCGGACCGTCGGCCACCTGCGGGCTGTGGACGGCGTCACGTTTCAAGTCGGTCACGGCGAAACGCTGGGTCTTGTCGGCGAGTCCGGCTGCGGCAAATCGACCGTCGCGAGAACGGTCCTGCGCCTGTTGCCCGCCACTTCCGGCGGCGTCGCGTTTGACGGCCACGACGTGCTGGCGGCCGATCGAGCGCGGATGCGAGATCTGCGTCGCCAGATGCAGATCATCTTCCAGGACCCCGTCGGATCATTGAACCCGAGAATGACCGTCGGCCGGATCATCGGCGAGCCCATCCTCGTGCATCGCCTGGCCCGGGGCGCCCCACTGCGCGACCGCGTCGCCACGCTGCTGAACCGTGTTGGTCTCTCGCCGGACTACGCCCAGCGCTACCCGCACGAGTTCTCCGGTGGCCAGAGACAGCGCATCGGCATCGCCCGGGCTCTGGCCCTCGAACCTCGCTTCATCGTCTGCGACGAGCCGGTCAGCGCCCTGGATGTCTCAATCCAGTCGCAGATCCTGAATCTCCTGAGCGATCTCCAGGACGACATGGGCCTCTCCTATCTGTTCATCGCGCACAACCTGGCCGTCGTCGAGCACTTCTGCGACCGGGTGGCCGTCATGTACCTCGGCCGGATCGTCGAAACGGCCGACCGCGACACGCTATACCGCGACGCCCGCCACCCCTACACGCTGGCGCTGCTCAGCGCCGCTCCGCAACCCGACCCCCAGAGACTCCAGGACCGCATTGTCCTGTCGGGCGAGGTGCCGTCGGCGGTGAATCCACCCAGCGGTTGCGCGTTTCACACACGCTGCGACCTGACCCGTCGCCTCGCGCAGGACAGCGACACCGCCGACACTGTTGACGTGACGATCGAAGGCCGCCGCACGCCGGTGATGGGCCGGTGCGTTCGCGAGATGCCTGATTTGGAAACGATCGACGGGAATGCGGATCACTGTGCGGCGTGTTTTTTTGAGGATCAGGCACGGGATAGAAAAGAGGCGACGTAGCGACGGAGCGACGAAGGGTTCGGTCGCGACTCACGTCGCGACCGTAGAGGAAGCAGCGGACTCCCTTGCCGAGACGCAGTGGATCAACCGAGTAAAAGGTAAGTCACCTCGAAGTGGACCGGCGCGCGAACCACCACCCTTCGTCGCTACGTCACTCTGTCGCTTCTCGTCACGCCGTCACCCGCATCGCTTCCACTGGTTCCATTCGCGCGGCAATAATTGCCGGGTAAAGCGCACCCAGTAGAGAGATGCCGGCACCCACGAGCAGTGAGTAGGCGCAGGTGGCGGCCAGGTCGGTCCAGGGGAAGTGAATCAGGACGACGCCGCCGTAACCGAGCAGGCCTCGAATCACGGCCAGGGCCACTCCGGTGACATCGCCGATCACTGTCCCGGCAAGGCCCAGAAACATCGCCTCCAGGACGAACAGGCGGGCGATGAACGAGTTCAAGGCGCCCAGACACTTCATCGTGCCGATCACCTGGAATCGCTCCGTGACCGACATGGCCATGGCATTGCTGATGCCCACGGTGCAGACGATCAAAGACATGGCCACAAGCAATGTCTTGCGCTGGGTCTGCGAGGGATTTTCCGTCAACTGTCCGCTAATTTGAAGTCGGCGCTTCAGTAGGGGATCACCGGTCGCGGCATTCCGCAGCGATCCGATCACATCGGCGTCCGTCCAGATGAAGCTCAGGAATGCAAGGGCGAAGACGATCGACAGCGCCGTCAGAATCGACCTGCGGAACTCGATGCGAATGCCCGTGAAGGCCATCCGCACGGATTTTCCCCAAGGCAGTTGAACCTGTTTCTCGATCGTATCCATGGCGATTCGCAAAGATAGGATAACAAGATCTTCAAGAGAGACAGGATCACATGAATGACAGGATTGACAGGATCCGATCGAGATTGGGTCCAGAGGAAAGCGAGATGTGATGCGTCTTTTTCCAATCCAATCCCCACACCGTTGCTATTATCCTGTTGATCCTGTCGATCCCGTGATCCTGTCAAATCCCTCTTGCTGGAGTACCGCCTGATGGATCGTTTCCAATCACGCGCGGATCACATGAATGAACGCGCGCGGCAGTGGCTCGTCGCCGGCGCGGCGGTTGTTGTGATCGCATGCGCGCAGAAGGTTTCGGCGGCAGACTCGGCGCCGGAGGCCGGCGGCATCACACAGCGTATGCTCGAACGGATCCTCGCCTGCGGTCCAAGGTTCATCGGTTTGCCCGGCCATGGCGATGCCGCAAACTTGCTCGAGCAACACCTGCGCCAACTCGAACGCAGCGGCGCCGGCCAACTGATCGTGCACGAGATGGAACAGGTGGTGCCCGTCGTCACCGAGGCGCACCTGTCACTGGGCGGCGGCGCCACGCATCCGGTCTATCCCTGCTGGCCCAACGGGGCGATGCTCTGCGCCACGCCGCGCGGCGGTCTGTCCGGATCGCTGCGCTACGTCGGCGATGGCCACGAAGGGCAACTGCCCACCGAGTCGCTCCAGGGCGCGATCGTCGCCATGGAATACAACAGCTACGACCGCTGGAAGACGGTATTCGAGTTCGGTGCCGCCGCGGTGCTGTTTCTGCCGCCGCAGCGTACGACCTGGGTGCACTCTCACGGCAAGTTCGCCGACGTCCCGTTTCAGGGTCCGCGCTTCTACGTCCGCGATGTTGACCTAGCGAATTCGATTCGCCACGCCGGACGGACGCGCGACGCGAGGATCGTCTGCCGGATGAGCTGGGCATCCCGGCCCGTGCGCAATTTCGTCTGGGTCGTCCCGGGGCGCCACGAAGAACTTTCGCGGCAGGTGGTCGTCCTGACCGCCCGCTATGACGCGGCCAGCGTCGTGCCGCAATTGGCGTTCGGCGCCGAGCAGGCGATCAGCGCCGCGGCGCTGTGCGAAACGGCCGCCGATCTGGCCCGGCATCCACCTGGACGCACGGCCGTTCTGATATGGACCGGCGCCGACACCATGAACTACGCCTCGCTGCGCGCCATTCTTGGCACTGCCGCCGGCAAGGACAACGTCGCCGCCGCGGCCCGTGCCGCGGCGAAGGCCGCCAACGAAACACTGTCCAAACAAAGACGGAAGATCCTGGACAACCTGCGCGGCGCACTGGCCTCGGACGGCGCCGTGCGCACCCGGTACGAGATGCAGATCAAGCACCAGCTCGTTCCCATTCGAAAGCAACTGCGCCGCCTGCGGCGCGACGGAGGGTCAAAGGCGCGCATCACCCTGCTATCCGAACAGCAGGAACGCCTCAATGCGCTGCGAGCAGCCCTGCAGCGCCATCGGATCACCGACGGCCAGTGGATGCAGATCGAGGCGCTGACCGATCGCGTCGTGGAGCAGATCGACGCCGAAGCGGCCGAGTCCGAATCGAGATGGGCACGTGTCGAACTGGGGCACCGTCACTTGCGGCCGCTGCTGTCGCGAGATCGCGTGGTGGCGCTGCTCGCAGTTGACCTCACTTCGCAGGGCGATGCGTTCGGGATCTATTGGCAGACGCACTGGCAGAAACAGGACCATTTTTCGTTCCTGAGCCGCATCGGCCGGCGGCTGGTGCGCCCCGGAGACGAAGCGGACCACCCGTCGGTGGCGAGGTTGCCCGGCGAAGGGTTGGTCGCCGACACGCTGTTGGGCACTCGTGCCTGGCAAAGCGACATCTGCTGCCCCCTGGCGTCGGCGGCCGACGTCGCCCAGCACTTCGGCTACCTGGCGTTGCCATTGGTCACGGCGTACGACGGCCGGTGGCTCGTCGATTCACCGCTCGATCGACGCGATCGATTGAACACGGACAACATCCGGCCGCAGATCGCGGCGCTGCGGGCCGTGACCCGGCGGGCAGTGGACGATCCGAAGTTCCGCCTCACCAATCGCCTCGCCCCCTCCGTCGCTGCGATCAGCGGCCAGGCCGTCGTGCCCAGCCCCGGCGATGCCCGCATGGACGTGGGGCAGCCAGGTCGACTGGTGATCGTGAACGTGGCGCGGCCGATACCCCGCGTGGTCGGAACGCGCTGGATGTCGGCGCAGCGCACTTCGGCGACGGGACACTACGCCTTCGAGCACATGAGCAGCACCGGCGCCTGCGGCGCGGAGTATCTCGTGGACGTGCTGGGCATGGATGACGACGGTCGCATCGTCGAAGCGGCGAACCAGTCCGAGAGCCTGGTGGCGTACAAGTTCAGCGGACCGTTCAAACTCGGCGATGGCAAGGGCGCCAAGTCCGTGATGTTCGACTGTGTACAGCAGAGTATCGGCGGCCTGCGCGACCCCCGCTACCTGCAGGAGTTGACGGAAGTCAAGGCGCTGCTGCAGCGCACTGGCGACGTGCCGCGTTACCACGCCGTTCGGGCTGCGGACGGCCTGGCGAGCGTCATACTGCGTCCACAGGACCGCTGGTTCCTGACATTCAGTCGCGGACGTTGGGGCGTCCGGATGCTGATGATCGGCGCCGACGATGACCACCCCATCGGCACCGGTTTTGGATTCGACGCGCCGGTTCGCTCCGCGCTTCGGGCGTCGGCCGGAGATTTCTATCACCTGAACCGGAAGCGGCTTTCAGATCTCAGCGCCCACGGCGTCACCGCGGCGCTGGCCGACGATCTCCAGGACCGCACGCGCCAACACCTGGAGGCGGCCCGCTCCGCGGAGAAACCGGCGCGGGAACTGAACCACCAACGCGCCGCACTCGCCATGCAACAGATCGTGTACGGCCACGTCCTGGCCACCGGCAACGACGTCGTGAAGGCGGTCATCTTTCTCATGATCGTCCTGATCCCGTTCAGTTTCTATTCAGAGCGGCTGTTGATCCACGCCAAGTCGGTCTACGGGCGCATCGCGGGCTTCGTCGCCGTTCACCTGCTGATGATGGTGCTGCTCTACGCGTTTCATCCGGCGTTTCGGATTTCGGTGACGCCACTGGTCGTCGTGCTGGCCTTTGTCATGATCGTCCTGTCGTCGGTCGTCATCTTCATCCTCTATAGTCGTTTCGCCGCGCTGTTGCGGTCGCGCCTGGCCGGCGAGCACAGCACGAATCTCTCCCGGCTCGACGTGCTCGGCCGGGCCATGGAAGTGGGTGTCGCCAACATGCGGCGGCGCAAGATCCGCACGTTTTTTACGCTCGCG
>CAUZBA010000075.1:0-11057 GCA_963577635.1 Phycisphaerae bacterium | reverse complement strand
CGGATGGGCGAAATGCGCAGTGCCATCCGCGAACTGAAACCGCTGGAGCGGGAGCTGTCGCAGAAGCTGGCCGGCCAGAACCTCGGGCCCTACTCTCCACTATTTCACGAGCGCATGGCCGACCTGCTGCAGGCGCGGGGCAAACCGGTCGCGGCGCTCGGGCATCGAAGACGGTCTCAGGCGATGAGCAAATCGTTGAAGTGAGAACAGAGCGACGAAGCGACGGAGGGAAGACCGGGGATCGCAGGCGATGAGCAGGCCGTCGCAATGAGGACGAAGGGGCGGTAAGGAAAGCAGCGGTAACGAAAGCGACGGAGCGACGGAGGGGTTGTGATTCGTAGATCAGCGAGCCGGCCGGGATCGGCGCCGCAACACATCGATGTCCGAATTCGAAGGTAAGCCTGCAATAAGACGGCGGCATCCGAGACCGGGTTCGGCGGTCGAATCAGCGCCGTATCGCGCTTGGACCGACAAAGTCAGCAACAGGTCTCTGCCGCAACCCCTTCGTCGCTCCGTCGCTTCCTCCCCCCCTGCCAATCGCTCAGTTCGAGTCATCCGGATACACCTTGATGTTCAAGTCCTCGATATCGACCGTGCCTTTGTGGGATTCCGGCCTCAGGCTGACGGCGAGTTCGTTGTCTCCGTACACGAGGTCGCCGGGCTCAAGGTGAATCCGGAACAGTTCGTACGGCTCGGGTTTTCCCTGCCAGTCCGTGCCGTCCCAGACATGGTACCGCCTGATGCGGTCTCGAGCGATTTCCCAGCCGTTCAACGCGACTTCGAAGACGTCGCCTTCCACGATGCCCACCGCCTTGAACTCCATGACCGCGGAAATGTCTCCCTTGGTGAGATCCTCGGCCAATCGGAAATCGAACGTCCCACGCGACTCGAAGCCGTAGACGCCGACCGGACGCCAGAGGCTCATCACGTCGTAGTGCGGCACCTCTGCCGGACTGCGGGCGATCCGCCGGCCGCGGTCCCGCCGCCAGAAGTAGTAGTCCCTGTACTGCCGGGCCAGGACGGCGGGGTCGCTGATCGGCGTCAGGTCAAGAAGCTTGAATAAACGCTCTTCGATGGTGCCGTGCTGGTAGTTGTAGGTCGCGATCCCGTCGGCGCCGAAGCCGTAGTAGTTGTGCGCCGCAGCGTAGTAGTTCTCCGGCCGCCACTTCTTGATCCTGGACCGCCCGGGCCAAACGTTCAAAGAGGGATACACGCGGCAATCGGTGGACTCGGTCAACTCGCGAAAATCTTCCACCCGGGCATTGAAATCCATGTGCCCGAATCCCGAGGGCACGACGTAGTCGATAAGTCCCTCTCTGATCCAGTTCTCGACCGCGTATCCGTATTCCGCGCACTCTGCGAGTGAGTCGGGCACGCGAACACCGAGCAGCAGTTTGCGACCGCGCTTCCTGCCCGCTTCATCGAGAAGCATTCTCGATTGACGGTGAAATTCCGTCAGTAGCGGCGCATTTCGACCTTCCGTCCCCTGAGGAAAGATGAACACCCAGCGCAGCCAGTCATACTCGATACCGTCCACGTCGTAGTGGTCGATCACGTCCTTGACGAACTGGAGCACCTTGTCGCGCAGTCCTTGCTTGGAATAGTCGAACCCGCCGGGCGCCGCCTTGAGGTGCCATTCGGGATGGTCGTAGTACATCCTGGCCCTGTGCTCGAACCCATCGGAGACGAGCGTCTGGTACGCGTGCCCGTGCCGGTCGTTCATCCGCATGGCCGCGATAAACGTGAGCCCGTCCTTGTGGGCCTGGTTTAGCATGATCTGGAGCATGTCGACACCCGCTTTTTCCATGGCCTCGAGAGGCCGGGTGTAGTGCACCTGTTCGTAAATGGGTTGGGCCACTCGCGTCACCCCGGGCCGGATATTGGTCTCGAAGCGCGAGAACACCGCGTGAGAGATCGTGTCTATCTTCGCCTCCGCGTATGCATGCACGATGGTCTCGAGCGCCTTCTTCCAGTTTTCAGGATCCTTCAGCCACTTCTCCGCGACCGGATTGTTGCTGCCCAGCACCGGATACCAGAGGCCCTGCGGGTCGTGGTACATGACGATCCTGCGCTCGCCTCGCGGTCTATACGCAGCCGACGAGGTCGCCTCGCCCTTCTTTTCGGCAACCGCCCCACAGCCTCCTGGGATCAGACCTGACGCGATAAGGCACGCGATCAGCGTCAAACCCTGCTTACTTGAAAACAGGACCATGATGCGTTTCTTCATCGAACCGATGTTCCTTTCCGGCAATCCAAAGCTCACCTTCTTACGGACCGCTTATGGAAACGCGAAATCCGTAGCTGCCACCGGTGTCGTCCGGGTAATTCCAGTCGCGTCCGGCGGCGCGACAAAGGTTACCGCCTGCCCGCGCTTCGTGGGGGTAGCGGTGGTACTGGAACGTCCAGCCGCGCACGACGCGGCGATCGCCGCCGTCCGGCCCCGTCGGATTGCGGCGCGGCGATCGGGCGTAATAGTCGGCGGCGTACCGGTCGGCGCACCACTCGGCGGCGTTGCCGCCCATGTCCATCGCGCCGCACCAACTTCTGTCGACCGGGTGAGTTCCCACCGGGCACGTCCAACTGTCGACGCTGCCGAACGGACGGTCGAAGCTGTTTGACTCTTCCCACTTGTTCCCCCACGGAAAGCGCAGATTCTTGGGGCCCCTGGCGGCGAACTCCCACTGGGCCTCGGTCGGCAACAACACGCGCATCCGCCGGCAGAACTCCTGGCATTCGTTCCAGGTCACGTTCACCACGGGATGATCATCGCCCCGGTCGTTGTGGGCCGGCACCTTCTTCATCACCCGCCACCACTGGGCCACGGTCACCTCCGTCCGGCCAATCCAGTAGCCGTCCAGTTCCACGTCGTGAACGGGTTCCTCATCCTTGATCCTCGTCTTCGGCAGGCCTACGTCGCCCATCTTGAAAGTCCCGCCCGGCACCCAGACCAACTGCATGCCGGTATTCTTGTGCAGGATGCGATAGCCGGCCTCGCCGGCGCTCTTGTCATTGTCCGGCGCCGCCACCCACTCCTGCGGAATCTTGAATGGTTTGTCGGGCGCCGCCGTCCCGGCGGAGAGAACACTCAGCGCCGGCACCACGATCACAAGGCACATCCAACATCGCTTCATGGCAATGGACTCCCACGGTGATTCGCTACGGCTGCCAGCGGATGAGGCTCGCCATCGTGACCAGGTAGTTGTTGTGCGCCGTCAGGATCGAACCGTCGTCGAGCACGACGGAGTATAGGTGTCCGCAGGGACCGATGGCCGGGTGGGCGGGATCGTGGAATTCCCATTGATCGAGGATGAACTTGCGGTCGTGCTCCCAGGTGACGCCGTGATCGCGACTGACGATGGCCTCGCACCCGCGGCGATAGCTGGCCAGCTCACCGTTCTCCAGGTCGATTCGAACCGTTACGGTCATCACCAGGTCGTCGTTGGGCATCCGCAGCAGGTTCGCGTGCATTCGCCCGGCCTCGAAGAGCACGTTGATCGGCGACCACGTCTTGCCGTCATCCTTGGAAATTGAGATGCCGGTGCCTTCGAAGTGATCCGCCGTTTCCCGGTTGAAAAAACGCGGGTGCATGTCCGTGCGCAGGGCCGCGACGAGATCGCCGTTGGCCGCGCGCACCACGGCGCCTTCGCTGACACCGCGCACGTATTCCGTCCCTTCGTAGGTGACGGGCATCTTCCACTGCGGCGGGCAAACCTCGCTCTGCCAGGTGCGCCCGCCGTCTTTCGAGTGCCGAAAGAATCCCCACGCATCCTTTTCCGGATGCTTTCCCTCGGGCTTGTAATGCCATCCGATCTCGTAAACCGTTGTGGCGTGCCCCTGCTCGTCGCGGTCCAACCAGGCGTTGCCCTCCAGCATGAACGGCAGGCCCGTACTCGTCGCCGGGTGCTCGACGCTGTCCGGCCATGTGCGGCCATGGTCGTGGCTGTAGTAACGCTTGTCGGTGACGAACGACAACGTGCCCCCGCCGAGATTCGACAGGTTCATGGGCCGGCCGGTAATGCCTGGGATCGGCGTCAGTTTGCTCCAGGTGGCCCCGCGATCGGCGCTGATGGCGATCGACGTGGATTCCGTCCCACCCCTTGGCGTCCACGTGCCGGCGAACACGACGTCACCGTTGTCCGCCTGCACCAGGCCGAACGCGGTTGAACTGCCGGCACCGAGACCGAACGCCAGCGGCTTAGCGCCCTCCTCCGGCGGCACCGAGAGGAACTGAAGCTGCGCGTCGCGCGTGATCCAGCCGCCCTTGCCGTCACCCTGCCTGATCATGTGGGGGCGCCAGCCGGGAAGGTCCGCGGCGATGACGTGGCTCGCAAGCAGCGCGAATAGCGCAACGGCGAATCCAAGAACGACCGGATGCGACATATATCGACTCCTCGATTGAAGACTGGAAACGCGAAAAAGACCCACCAATACGATGCGGACGGGACCCACACTAGTTTCACCGCCTCACGCGAGCAAGGGGATGAGAACGCTCGTCAAATCTCTACCTCCTGGGCGATCCCGGAATATCCGCCAGGCCGGTGGCCGGTTCACATGCGATCCGCATCGCCAGATGCCGGCCGGCGGGTCGCGCTGTCGTGCGCCGCATTCTCATCCAGGTCGACCATGGTCAGGGTACGCTATCCTGGACGGCGACCATGATCGAACGTCTCGCCATCGGCAACACGCATCCAGCAGATTGATCACGATGAAACGCGGCCAGAACGCGGCTTGGGTGCATCGCGGCTTCGAGGCTTTCTCCAAGGGCGCCTTCGACAACGGCGGCGACAACCTCTACGTGAATGCCCGGGGCGAGATCGAGATGATCCACCGCTTCGCCGTCAACGGCGACGGGCACGTCGACCTGGTCTTCCCCAACGCCCACGGCTACATCGAGCGGGGCTGGACGTGGATCTACACGCAGGCCGATGGCCCGGGGGGCGACTGGCCGCGGCGGCAGCTTCCCAACGACAGCGGATGGATAAGCCGCGCCGTGGACCTCGACGGCGACGGCTACCGCGACGTCCTGGTCGTCTGCCACCGCAACGACCTGGGCCACCAGGTCGATTCGCTCCTGTTCTGGAACGGGCCCGAGGGCCTCAGCTTGGACCGCGTGACCCGCCTGCCGGCGATGGGTCCTCACCTGGCGTCGCCCCGGGATTTCGGCAACGCGCACACGCGCGAGCCGTGCGAGTGTTACGTCAGCCCGCCCCATGACGTGAACGGCCGAACGCCGACGCACTTGAGCGGGACGGCGCAGATCCCCGAAAAGACCCAGCTACGGTTTCAGCTGCGATGGGCCGACAACGAGCAGCAGCTCGCCGACACGGACTGGCTCGGACCGGCGGGCCCGGGCAGCTTCTACGACGAGCCCGGCCGGCCCATCGTCAACCCTCCGCAGCCGTCGCGGTGGCTGCAGTACAAAGCAACGTTCGTCTCGCTTAACGGCACGCGCACGCCCCGACTGGAAGAGGTGCGCGTCGAGTTTCAGGCGTGACAGCAAGCATCAACCGTAAGGAGAACAGTTAAGATGCGCATGCCTGCAAGGCCCGAATGACACTACGCATGCAAGACCCCGGACCCAGTTTGTTGCTCGAGCGTTCGATCTGCAGCGGTCAACGTATCGCCAAGAACCGCGGCGCGTGGGCAGACACTCGAACGTCTGAATGCTCAATGTAGCTCTGACCCTGATCCCCCTTCGGAATGAGGCGATTGCAATGAAAAATATCGTGATCCACCGGGCGGCGCGCCCACTCAACGTCGACGGAGACCTTTCGAAAGCCCCCTGGGATCACGCGGTCTGGTACGGCGACTTCACCGTCCTGGGTAACCCCTCGCGGACGGCCGAATCGGGGACGTCGTTCGCTATGGCGCACGACGGCGAGACGATTGTCGTGGCGGTCAAGGTCGAGGAGCCCGATGTCGACCGTGTCGATGCCCGGAAAGTCGAAAGGCAAAGGGATGTTTGGAACTTCGACCACGTGGAGCTGTTCGTCGATGGTGCCGGCCGGGGACTCTCCTGCGCCCAGGTGGGGGCAACCAGCCAGGCAGACGTTGGTCAGGTGTGGCGCCGCGGCAGGGCGGAATTCTACGAGCCCGATCTGGGCGCGCGGGTCGCCGCCCTCGTGCGCGAGGATGGCTGGTGGGCCCAGATCGCGCTGCCGCTTTCGGCCCTCGAACTTTCGAGCGGATCGAACGCGTGGAAGGTGAACGTCACCCGCGTTCGCGTCCTGGAAGGTGAAGTGCCGCAACTCAGCACCTTTGCGCCGATCGGGACGGGCACGTTCTACGAACCCCGAACCTTTGCGACCGCGCAGGTGGATGATCTCGACAGCGCCGATTACATGTGGGAGGTGAAGCTTCACGGACCGGCGCGGGTGGTCGACCACGGCGGCGGGTTCAAGCTGCGCCAGAAACTGAGGATCTCAAATCTGTCGGACGGGCCGCTCGCGGTGGCGGTTCGTTGCCGCCTGCAGGGCGAACAACCTCAGTCTCTGCCGCTATCCGACAAATTTGCGCCGGGCGAGCAGCAGGATCCGATGTTTGAAGCGCAGATCCCGACGGAGGCCTTCGGCGTTCTGTACGTCACGATCGAAGACAGAGAATCGGGCCGGACGCTTCGTCGCTGCGTCTGCGATCCCGAGCAGGAGGAGTTCTCCTGGAAGGAGCACCGCGTCCAGCACGGCGACGGCCAGGGCGGCTTCGTGTCGCACCCGGCGCAGTACCAGTTCGTCGCACGCTACCAGGGGAATAGGGTCGTCCCCCACGGCCTGGCCCAGATGGACAACGGCGAGATCGTCCTCGCCGCAAGTGCAACCGGCGAAGCGGCGAAGCCGGTGACGGTCCTGGCGTTCTCGAGCGACGGAGGTGCCACGTGGAGCGATTACCTGTGCGTCGAGGGGTGCGGCGCGCCGATGATGCTCTCGTACCTGGGCAAGGGACGACTGGCCTTTCGCTCGTCGTGGCAGCGCGGCGGCGCGCACTACTTCGTCAGTCACGACTACGGACGGATGTGGCCCGAGAAGGTGAAGGTGTCGCCCGATCCCGACGGCCACGATATCGAGTGCGAGGGCAGCCCGCTGGTGGATCGCGACGAGGACGGCGTCGTCACGCTCATCGCCGAGACGGGGCAGACGCACGCGGGCGGCGGGCACGTCCGCGGGTGTATCCACTGGTCGCGCGACGGCGGGCACTCGTGGCAGGATTTCAGCTACCCGGATACTTGGAACTGGCACGACACCTACGCCGGCACAACGATCGAGCGCGGCAGCGGCGAGGGGGCGCTGGTACGTGCCGCCAACGGCTGGATCGTGGCGGCGATGCGCATGGATTGCACTGGTCGGTACGTCAAATACCAGTACGACCAGTTCGAGGGCACCGGCATCTCGATTTCAAAAGATGAAGGCAAGACCTGGTCACCGATCCAGAGGGTGTGCGAGGCCGGCAGGATGCACGCCAACCTCATCAGGCTTCCGAACGACGACCTGATCATGACCGTCATCCGCAGAATGGATATTCGCGGCGGCAGGCTTGCCAGCTACCGCCGCGGATGCGATGCCTTCGTCAGTCACGACCACGGCCAGACATGGAATCCGGACGAGATGATCATCCTCGATGACTGGCCGCACCACGATCCCGATCAATGGTACGGCTCTGTCTGCGGCCACCTTTATTCAACGGTCCTGGACGACGGGTCGGTCCTGACCGGCTACAGTCACCACGCCGAGGGAGGCGTGTTGATCCAGTGGAGACCGTGAGGGCGGTGCGTAAGCGGGCGACAATTCTCTGATGTCGCAGAGAAACAGGTGACTGTCCCTATTTATCACTTCCGCGCAGGCGGGCTCGTGGGACGGCACGCGCACCGCCAGGCCCTGCGGACGCCCTTTCTTTTGCGCCGCCTCGTCCGCCAGGGCCCGCAGCTTCTCCATGAGCAAGCTCAGCGCCTCGGCTCCCTCGTCGACTCGTGCCTTCGGAAAAAATAGGGATGACGCATGAAGTCCAGCTCCACGCCATCGACGTCGTAGTCCAGATAGGCTTCCTTCAGCAGCGCATACGCGATGTCGCGAACCTCGGGCTTGAGGTAGTCCCACTGCCACTGCGACCAGCCGTGCGACCACCCGTGGTCCGGCCCCATGCGCAGGTCGGGGCGATCGAGGTAGAGCTGACTGGTCTTGGAGTTGCCGGGCGCGACGCCCCGGCAGATGTGATGAGCGTCGTTGAACCGCATGCTCAGCCACGCATCCTTGCCCAGCTCGTGGCACCGGTCGCAGATGATGGCAAGCGGATCGTGACCCTGCGCGATCAGCGACCGCAGCGTCGTGGGCATGACCCATTGGTGGGTTGACTCGAAACGGGCGAACCGCGCGCCCCGCACCTCGCCTACCTTCGTGCCGTAATCTGCGGCGCCGACCGGATTCTGCAGGCCGCACCAGAACAGAGCGTCCACGGGCTTGTCCGCCACCTGCGTGCCGCACACCGCATCCAGGTACTGCATCGGCGCTCAGCGGCGCCACCCAGTTCCAGTAACCCCGCCCCCCGTCGTCGTTGACAATCAGGCGATACGGCTTCGACATTCGGAACGGCTTGCCGGACGCGTCGGTGTAGAGGTCCGTCACCGCGACGGTCCAATGGCCGAGCTCTTCGTTCCAAGCGATCCGGACTCGAGCCGCCCGTGCGTCAGGAAGAACTCGATCTTGGGGTAAACGAATTTCTCCATCTGTATCCCGAACGGCTGGGCATAGGTCTCGCTCCATCGAAGGAGTCCGGCCGCCCGGGCCACCTTCATGAAGCGCTCGCCAGCGGTTCTCAGCTCATCTGATATCGGCACCGACATGTCCACGATGGCGACCGGTTTCCAGATACCCGCGTTGTAATTGTCCTTCCGGACGCGCAGGACGATGACATGCTTCCCTGGTGACAGCCCCTTGTCCAACGCGACCAGGAAACTGTCGTGCCACACCATGTCGAGATTCATTCCATGTCTCTCGCCGACCTCGACACCGTCGACGAAGATGTCGTAAAAACCGTCGACGGCACCGAAGTAAATGGCCAGAGGAGCGCCCTTCGTGTCGGGCATCTCGAAAGACATGGCGTACCAGGCGACGCCGCGCCGCTCCTCGCCCTGCATCGTCCAGTGCTTGTCGATGCGCATCGTTCCCCAGTCTTCGAAGTCTGTCGCACGCTGCCATCCCTGCTTCAACCCCTCGTCCCGGGCGTCGAACTTGAAATGCCACTCCACGGGGAACGAGTAGACCTTCCCCGCCTCTCCCATCGCTTCTTCCAGCATGATTCTCCAGATGGGAAGTCTGCAGGTGGCGACGCGATGTTTGATTTGCGGTGTCTCGGCTCTGGATTCCGCCCGCGCGAGGATCGCGGCGGCCTTCGAAACAAAACCCTCGTCATATACGACGCCGTGATCAAGCCTTTCCCGCATGCGATTCCACGACTTATTGTCGACGACGTAATGATCGTGCAGGAAGTCGATATAGCGAAGCACGTCACGGGCGCCCTTGCCGTAGTAGAGCCGGCAGAACTCCTCGATCGTTTCTTGACTGTCGACCTCGGGCCGCCAGAGGGCCCTTGCCAGCAGGTAATAGCGCAGGTCCTGCATCTCGTTGCCCCGGCTCTGCGACATCTGGGCATAGATGCCGTCCACCCCGTTCTCATTCATGATCCTGATGTTCCTGGCAATGTAGCGCAAATTGGGATAGGGGATCATGAAATCGATGAAGGTCGTGTGCTTCGTCCAGTTGTAGATGCTGCCCTCTCCGATCGTCTCCCTCAGCTGCCGAAAGGATTTCAGACTCCGCCGGTTGACCTCGTGCGACGGGTCGTCCAGTGCGTATCGCCAATCGGGATCATGCACAAGTTGTATGAGCACGTTTGAGACGGGCTTCGTCGTCTTGGGCATCGATGTGTGGTAGAGCATCGTCTCCACCGAGACGGCCGGGTATTCCTTCGCCAGCCGGGTGGCGATAGCGTTAACAAGGCGCATCTTCGTGCCGCCCTCGACGACTCCCTCCTCCCTGTTGACCGCGACGCACTCGGCGCACTTGCAGAAGTTCGTGCTGTCGTTGACGGTGACCGACACCACGTACTTGTTGTACGGGTTGGCCTTCGCCTCGGGTCCCAGCCACCCTCGGATCGTATCGAGGGCGATCTCGATGACCTCCGGATTGGTGAGGCACAACTGCGTAATGAGGCCGTCGTATTCCCGCCGGCGCTTCCCCTTGATCTGAGAGAAGTATTCCGGATGTTCGTCGAAATATTTCTCGATAGGTACGAGGGCGGCGAACGTGTGGGATTTGGGACCGATCCACTTCACGCCGCCGAGCTTGCGGTTTGCGACGTAGTAGGAAGAGCCGTTCATGCGGTTGCGCACGGTCATGGAACCGCCGAGACTTTCGCAGATCGTGCGGCGCTCGATTTTCGGCGCGAACATTCTCGACTCCACCACGACCTCGAGCACCATCTTGCGCGGCACGTGCGTCACCTCGGCCGTCAGGAACCGGACCCCCAATTCCACGTCGAGCAAGTCGTACACCCCGTAGAGGGTCCCGCGCGGGATGTTGCCCATGATGTAGAGCTTCGAACCCTCGCGCAGGATCGTGAAGCCTTCCCAGTTGTCCGTCCGCAGATGCGCCGGGATCTGGACACGAGCCTTGCGATTCGTGTTGCCGATGACGATCTCGAACTCGGTTGCTGGTTCGGAATCGCTCTTGATTGGGAACTCCGCTCCCGTCATCGACCAGAGAAAGTGGGCCAGCTCCTTCGCCGCGAGATCTTCCCCGTAATCCGCCTTTGCGCCGATGACGATGTCGAACTTTGCCCGCCCGCTGTCCGCCAGAACGAGAGGAGCGGAGCCGTCGGCTGTCGCGGCATATGCCGATCCGACGAGCAGCACCGCCAGCAGACCCCTCGTCCCGAGCTTGCTGAACCGCATGCATCGTCCTTTTTAAGTGTGACCTGCCCCCGTGAGTGACACCAGTTCCTATGTTAGCGTTTGCTCCTGCTCAGACATGGCCGGCAGACTCCGGGGCTACGCCCCTCCGTCTGCCGGC
>CAUZBA010000074.1:0-11158 GCA_963577635.1 Phycisphaerae bacterium | reverse complement strand
ATTTAACACGAGCACTCACGCATGGAACCAACTCGACGAGGATCGATTCCGATCTCTATGCAAAACCGACTGGATCGTGCATGAGAACTAATCGAGATGCGTATTACACCCTGATACGCAGATCGAGGCAGTCCAGGCGCAAGAGGCTCGCGTGCCAACCCTTGCCAGAAGCGTGGCAGCAGATACTGCAGACGAACGTTGCGATCTACAAGCGGCTCCCCGAGCGTCTCAGGACGGAACTTCACGGGCATATTCAGGTTTTTCTTGACGAAAAGAGATTCGAGGGGTGAGCCGGACTGGAAATCACGGGTGAGATCAGAGTCACCGTTTTGGCGAGTGCGTGCATTCTGCTCTTGAACCGACAACCGAAGTACTATCCAACATTCAGATCGATCCTCGTCTATCCCGGCGCCTATGTTGCGAGGCAATCGAAACGCGATGGCGTCATCAGCGTGGTTCAGGACGAGCTGCGCCTCGGAGAATCGTGGCAGAGGGGGCCTGTGGTCCTGGCATGGGACCATGTTCTTCACGGCGCATTGGACGCGAAGGACGGTCGAAACGTCGTGCTGCACGAGTTTGCCCGCAAGTTCGACGAGGCGGACGGATCCATGGATGGTACGCCGATCCTGAATCAGACATCTCACTACGTCAGTTGGGCGAGAGTCATGCACCCCGAATTCGAAAGACTGATAAAGAAGGCAAAGAAAGGCCGCAAGACGGTCCTTGACCACTACGGGGCTGCATCGCCCGCTGAGTTCTTTGCGGTGCTGACAGAAACGTTCTTCGAGAAGCCGAAGGCTCTAAAGCGTAAACACCCTGAGCTCTATGAGGAGGTGAGAAGTTTCTATCAAGTGGATCCGCTAGAGTGGCGAGATGACCAGTCGCATACCTGACGGGTCGCTGCCCGCGGAGTCTTTCGTGGACTTTGATTACAGCTGGAATGCGCTGCTGCGACCCGGCGAAGCGACTGAGTTTTTCGAACCGGACCCGCTGCCGACGATCGACATCCATGCGCCGACGTTCCGCATTGCCACCGCATGGTGGCTCGCGGAGCTGTCGCGCCTGGTCTACAGGCAGGTTGCTGGATCGCAATCGGGTGACGCGGCCGACACGCGCCAGCAGATTCTCGCACAGGCCGGCCTGGAGGAATCGCGTTTTCTCGACAGGCGTGGCACGCAATGTGCGATGATCGTGCCGAATTCGACGAGCCTCGATTCGTTCGGTGTGGTTGTATTTCGCGGCACCAGCAAGGCGAAGGACTGGCGCAACAACTTGGATGCGCGTTTCGTCGCGCGGGAGTTCGCAAGGGTGCACCGGGGCTTCCAGCTCGCTTTGGACGCCGTTCAGGACGACTTGCGCGACGCGATTCGCCACATCGATGGCCCGCTTTTCTTCACCGGTCACAGCCTGGGCGGCGCGGTGGCGACGCTGGCCGCAACGAGGCACGCGCCCCACGCCGTGTACACTTTCGGCTCGCCGCGAGTGGGTGACGCCGATCTTGTGGGTTCATTCGAAACGACATCTGTTTACCGCGTCGTGAATGGCGCTGATCTCGTCACTCGAGTACCACCGGCCATCGGCGCAAACGGTTTCCGTCACGTCGGCGAGTTGCACTACCTGGCCCGTGACGGTCGGCACCTGGTCGACCCCCCTCGCCGCGACGTCGCCGCCGATCGGGCCAACTCGCCGAACCGTTGGGAGCATCGCCGATGGAATCAGCCGCCGTTGTTCCTTGCCGATCATGCGCCGGTCAACTACGTGGCGCATTTGCAGAAGCAGCTTGACGTCACAGGCTGAAGCCCACCACCGCGATGCAGGCCGCGTCGGCGGCGGCCAGCAGGCGCGACCTGTCCGCGAGCATGACGCGGCCGGTCTCGACGGCCAGGCACGAGGCGCGTGCGTCCTTGAGGTGTTGAATCGTTTCGGGTCCGACGGTGGCTGCCTCGGCCCGTGCTCCGTCGGTCCGGCTGCCGGTCTTGACCAGCGTCCAGCGGCCGCAGCGACACAGTTGGCCGGCGCGGCGGATCACCGCTTCGTTGTCCTCGATCGCCTGGACGGCGATCAACTCGCAGTCCTTGACGGCGAAGGCGCCGCCGAAATCCACGTCACACAGGCGCCGGATGATCGGTACGCTGAACGCGATATCCGCCTGGATATTTCTGGCCGGGCGCGTGCGGCTCATGACTCCGTCGGTCGCCGCCGATCCGTTATCGCCGCTCATGAAGACACCATTGCAGGAACCTGCCTGAGAGCCCCTGACAGGAGGGTATTTGGTTTCGGCTCCCCCCGTACGCCGGGATCTTCGCGCGCCATGTGACCAACAATCCCATTCTGTCAGTGGCGATTGATCCGCGGTCGCGGCCCAGCATAGCAGAGCACGCTCTAGCGATGTCTCACGGGGGTCGCTGGCGCGTGCCGTCTCCTCTTGCCGATGAAACCGTCGGATTCCGGTTGAGAAACCCGTCCCGGGAAGGGTGTATGCATGGCCCCGTTTTTCAAGAAGTCGCGTCGCCGATCGAGAGCTCGTGTCGTCACGCCATGGTCGCGCTGGAACTGGCCGCGGATCAACGCGGTCTTGAGGCTTTTCGGCGTGGCCGCAATGGTCGCCGCGGGGTGCTGGATCTGGCTGCTCGCAGAGCGGCAGTTGGACACATACGTCGCGGCCCGTCGCCCTCAAGGCGTTCAGGCCGAGCAGGCGATCCTGGCCGATGCGCCACCGTGGATGGGCCAGTCGATTCGGTGGCAGCTTCAGCAGGTAGTGGCCAGGGCGGCGACGAACAACCCCCTCGATCCGCGGAGTCTGCTCGCGACCGCCGCGTCGCTGAAGCAGATCGCATGGCTTGAGCGGGTGCGCCAGATCCGGCGCACCTTTGACGGTCGCGTTCTGGTACACGCCGACTACCGCAGGCCCGTGGCCGCGGCTCGCAGCCGACACGGTTTTCACCTGGTGGATCGGCATGGTGTCCGATTGCCGGGACTCTACCTGCGCCATGCGGCGAGGAAGCTCGGCCTGCCGCTGATCGTCGGTTCGGCCCAGCCGCCACCGAACGTTGGCAAACGGTGGATCGGAACCGATCTGGCCGCGGCAATCGCGTTGGTACGGCTGCTCGCCCCGGAACCGTACATGGATCAGGTCGAGGCGATCGATGTCAGCGGCCGCGACCCCACCGGACGTGTCCACCTCGTGCTGCGAACCACGCACGGCCTGATTCGGTGGGGGTTGCCCCCGGGGCGGGCGTACCCGATCGAACCCGAGGCGCGAAAGAAATTGCTCCTGCTTGCCCATGTGGCATCGCAGCACGGCGGGTCGATAGACGCCGGAGGCAGGATCGTCGACATCTACGATGGCAACATCTTTCTTCACTCGTCCCCTCGCGGAGGAGGTGCGATCCGGACCGGTTACACTGAACCGCGGTGAACGATCCGGACACGTTGAATCCGCAAGAGGCGCATGAGGACACGCCGACACGGACGCATGTTCCTGATGCGCCCCATGTTCCACCGTGCGGTGCGAACTCGCGCCGCGGTGCGGCGAACACGCATAGCGTGATATTGCGCGCGATCGTGCTTGGTTGGTGTCTGTGGCTGTTGGGCGCGTGGGCCGTATCGTTGTCGATCGATTCACCCGTGCCAGCGACGCGGTGGATGATCTTCTGCAGCCTGATCGGCCTGACGGCTGTGTGGCCGACGGTCCGTCTGAGCCTCGACGGGTCGGCCGACGGCGCGGTGACCTGGGCGATCCTGGAATGGCTTGCCCTGATCGCAATCTTCCAGATCGTCATCTGGCCGCTGGCTCTGACCGCGCGGTGGCCTTATCTTCAAATGCTCTGGCTCGACTTGGCCGTCGTCGCATGGAGTCTGCTGACCGCTCTGCTGGTGGTTGTCGGTTTGCGATCACTGAACGGTTTGCACCGACTTGTGGCGGTGGTGCTGTGCCTGCTGTTGTTTCTGGCAGAACCGCTGATCGTGGCGCTCGCGGACGTGCCCCTGGGCTCGCAGAACGGTCCGGCCTGGGTCATGCGGGTCAGCCCCATTCAGACTGTCTGGGCGCTGACCGAGAATCCCCTTGATTGGTCGTCGGGGCCCTGGCGCAGGAACATCGTGACCGTGGCGGTGGCCGTCGTCGTCGCGTGGTGCCTGTATGGCCTTCTGGCGGGTCGTCCGAGCAGGCGTTAGCTCCGGCATAAGCGACCTTCGGTCGCTTATGAAATGGGCGTGCCGCGCCCTCGAACGATTCGGCCTGTCTTCGTACGGGTTTTGCGGCCTATCGTCGGCCGAGTATCGAAGGCCCCGCCTCAAGTCCCAACACCGCTTGCCTTTACAAAACCGAGTGACGAAACTTGTGAGAAACGCGCAGCGAGCGAGCGGTTTGCCTCGGTCAGATACAATCGGGGAACTCGTGACCTCATGATATGATTGTCGGCGACGGGCTTTGAATAGGGACGGGCTGCTGCCATGGATTTCATCACTGCGGACGAAAAGTCGCTGCTGGAAGAAAAGCTGGAAGAGATGAAGGCGAAACGTCCCGTGCTGAGCAAGCGCATCGGCGAGGCTCGGGCCCTCGGAGACCTCAGCGAGAACGCCGAATACCACGCTGCCCGCGAAGAACAGGGTCTTCTCGAAGCGGAAATCCGCCGCATCGAGCAACGGTTGAAGACGTCGAGGGTCGCGGACGACTCCGACGTGCCCGATGACATGGCGTTCCTCGGCTCGTTGGTCACGCTGCGCGACGTGGCGAACGGCGCGGAGGAGATCTACAAGCTGGTAGGTGAGGCCAGCGGGACCTTCGACCCGGATGCGGACACGATCGAGGTGACGCTCCGCAGCCCGATCGGAGAATCGCTGATGAAAACGCGGGTCGGGGACACCATCAAAGTCGATCTGCCGCGCGGCACCAAGCGTTTCGAGGTGGTTCGGATCGCCTGACGCGGTTGCTCGACGCGGCGTTCATCGACCGACCGCCGGTTTCGGCGGCCGCCACCGTGGATCTCGATTGCGGCGACCCACCGCCTCGACGCGGCGTAGAGCGGCGTAGAATAGGGGACCTCAGGCCGCACCCCCAAAGTCTCCCTGGCTCGGCCTGTATCGGGAGCCTGTATCGGGGGCCTATCTATAGAGGGGCCGCCGGCTCCGGACGACGGCTGACTCGCGGGACACGACCTGAGTCGATCTACGTTGAAAGGTGGGACGGACCATGAAACATGTCATCCGATTGATCGTCTTCGGTGTGTCCATCGGGGCCGTGCCGAACGCGGGCATGGCGCAGCACAGACTCGACCGGAATCTCCAGCGCGGCAGCGGCGGGATCAACCGGCAGGCCGAACGAATCAACTACCGGGCCCGGAACTTCGTGATCACGGGCAACGTGGCCGGTGGCCGGGAGTTCCGCGACGAAGATGGCACTCTTGGCTACGTCGCCGCCGGCGCCTTTAGTGACCAGTTGGGCACCGACGATCTGTTCCGCTTCCGCGCCCGCAGTATGTCGCTGGGAAATCTGGGGCGATCGGGCCCGTCCTACACGAGTCTGGCGCCGCGGCCGGTGTTCAGCGGAGCGCCGGCCATTTCCGCGGGGAACATCTACGATCAGCGATCGCGGTTGTTGCCCACGGTTCAGGGGCGCGATGCCGCCACGGCGACCTACGGCCGGTCCGTCGCATCCCTGTCGGGCACGTTGCTGGCCGACGCTGGCAGATCTGAGGGCACGTTCACACGCATCGCCAAGCGTGACGGGACACTCCTTCGCCTGGAGGCTTCGGAATTGCGCGGCCTGCGCGCCGTTCCGGTCAGGCCCGATCTGCCGTCGATCGAGATGTCGGATCCGGACGCCGTCGCCGCGGCGGTGATACCACCTGAAGTCGGTAAGGCGAAGCCGAAGCGCGAGAAACAGGAAGGAAGCGAAGGGCCGGATTTCGATGACCGCGCCGGGGACGGCGCACCGGGACGGCTCGACAAGATATCCATGTGGACCCCATCGTTGGAAATCGGTGATCAAATCATGAACCTCGTCGAGCCGCAGCCTGCAGATGCGAAGCTTGCAGAGGCCCAGTTCGAGCAGATGGAGGAGCGTATCGAGCTGATCGAACGGGTGATTTTCGACCCGGAGAAGACGAAAGACGCCGAACCGGGTGACGATGTCTATCTCGACATGCTCAAAAAACTCGAGGCTCAGATGCGGGGCGAGCCCGTCACGGATGAACCCGATGCGGCCGATGGCCCGCCGGATCAACCGGAGCAAGACGGCACCGACACCGAAGACCGGCCGGATGCGCCGGAGCGTGTGACGCTTGAGCTTCCCACGGCCGAAAAACTACTCGCGGCCCGTGCGGCTCGGGCCCGAGAGATTGGCCGCCGCAGAGAGCTGTCGAAAACGGTGGACGGCGACGCCAACCGGACCGACATGGATGAGCTGGAACTTCCGGGACATCTTGGTCGACTCGTCAAGATGCTGGACCACGATCTGACGCCGCTGGGCTCCATGGCCGGCAAGTCGGATACGCGCGTCAACGAACTGTTTCGGACCGCCGAATCGCAAATGGCCGAGGGCGATTTTTTCAGGGCCGAAAAAAGCTACCAGAGCATCCTTTCGTATCAGGCCGATCATCCGCTGGCGACGACCGGGCTGATCCATGCCCAGCTCGGGTTCGGGAAGATCCGGACTGCCGCCTCAACGCTGCGGCAACACTTCGCGCGTCATCCCGAGGTGATGGCGACGCGTTATCAGTCGAAGCTGCTTCCGGGCCGTGACCGGTTGCGTTGGGCCACGCGCCGGATCGAACGATTGATCGATTTGAACGAACGTGTCGAGCCGCCGCTGATGCTCGCGTACCTGGGTTACCAGACCAACTCGCCCAGGCTGGTGCGCTACGGTCTGGACCTGGCCCAGAGCCGGCGACCGAGAGATCCACTGCTGCCGCTGCTGCGTCGGATCTGGCTGAACGACGCAGAGAAGAAGATCGCCGCCGGTGCACGTCCGGCTCCGATGCCTTCAATGCCCCCCATACCGCAAACGGTCGCCGAGAAAGGCGACGCGGAATCCCCGGCCCGCGATGATGAGCCGGTCGACGCGGATTCGACTGCGCCACCGATCACAAAGTGACCCTTCCAGAAGATTCAAGGTCGCGCCAGCCAGTCCGCCCCGCGGATGGTGAAGCCGGTGCGTCGCCAACCGAATCGGTTGCGGGCGTCGTCGAGGACCTCTCCCCGACCGCAGTGGAGTTGCGTCAAAAGGTCGAGCAACTCAATACGCTGTTCCAGCTCAGCACGCTCCTGGCGGCGCAGCACGATACGCAACGACTGCTCGACACCGCGGCTCGCCGCGCAGCCGAGGTGATGCAGGTGAAATCCGCGAGCATACGGCTGCTCAGCGAGGACGGCACGGAACTGCTGACCGAAGCGGTCTACAACCTGTCCGAGCAGTACCTGAACAAGGGTCCGATCCTCGTTGAACGTAGCGTCCTTTACAGTCGAACGCTCGACGGCCAGGTGATCTACGTGCGCGACATGGCCACCGATCCACGCGTGCTGTATCCGCAGGACGCCCAGCGCGAAGGGCTCGTATCGATTCTCTCGGCGCCGATGATTTTTCAAAGCTGTTCGGTCGGTGTCATCCGCCTTTACACGGGTCAAGAGCGCCACTTTTCGGAATCCGAGGTCGATCTTCTGACCGCCATTGCTCAGTTGATGGCGACGGCGATCGCGAACGCGAGGCTTAGCGCCGAACAGATCGAACATCAGCAGACACTGCGGCAACTCAAGATGGCCGCCGCGGTACAGCGTCGCATGCTGCCTGCTTCGATGCCGAAAATGCCCCCGTTCGACATCTTTGCCCGGTTCGATCCGAGCTACGAGCTGAGTGGCGACTTCTACGATTTTATTCACCTGAAGGGACACCTCGGCATCGCGGTGGGAGACGTCGTCGGCAAGGGCATCGCCGCGAGTCTCCTGATGGCATCAGTGCGGTCGGCCCTGCGGGCGTACGCTCAGGACCTTTACGACCTTGACGAGGTGATTTCTCGCGTCAACGTGGCGATGACGCGCGAGACGCTCGACAACGAGTTTGTCACGTTGTTCTACGGCGTCGTGGACCCGGCAACGTTGCGGATGACGTACTGCAACGCCGGTCACGAACCACCACTCCTGCTGCGGCGGGAGAAGATCATTCGGCTTGAAGAGGGCGGAATGATCGTGGGCGTCGACGAGAGTCAAGCGTACGAGAAGGGTGTGATCGACCTGGAGCCGGCAGACAAGCTGCTGATTTACACCGATGGCCTGACCGAAGCCCGCCACTTTGGCGGCGAGTTTTTCGGGCGACAGCGGATCGACGCGGCGTTGCGCGACAGTGTCGGAAAATCGGCCAGCGATACGGTCAGCCACGTTTTCTGGGAAATGCGGCGCTTCATCGGTCTCAACCGCAACCTCGACGACACGACGATCGTGGCGCTCAACGTGGATCCGGCTGCGACAATGCCGTCAGGACAGGGGGAAACCGCCACATAGGTCACAGAGAACAGAGAGAGAGAATAGTGGAGGTATCTTAGAGCGGTTTCACTTCAACTGTAGCGTCCTGAGCTGGCTGCATCTGCGCCCGGCGTTGTTGTGCCGCATCGACGACCCACTGCGGGGTCTGGAGTCACGACCTACGTCGGGATCCGCCAAAGGCGGACTGCGCCCTCCGCGTTCCGCCTTCGGCGGACTTCGACGACAATAAAAACGCTACATCCAAAGCGAAAACGCTCTAGATCGACGCGCCCGCGGGCACGAAGCTGCCGGCGTTCTTGCCAGCCGATCGCGATGTCAGCGGAGCCGCCTCGGGGCCGTGCGCGGCGAAGCGTACGAGGTGATCGACCAGCCGTGGCATCGGATATCCGGCCTTGGCCGCGGCCATCGGCAACAGCGAATGAGTCGTGAAACCGGGGATCGTGTTCAGTTCGAGTATCCACGGCCGATGGTGTTCGTCGATCATGAAGTCCACCCGCCCGAGGTGCCGGCACGCGAGGACGCGATGTGTTTTCAGCGCCATGTCGCGAACTGTCTGAAGCACCGCGGGCGGCAGGTCGACGTCGAACAGATACTTTGTATCGTCGCTCGCGTATTTAGCGTCGTAGTCATAGAACGACGCGGCCGCGACGATCTGGATGGTTGGCAGCGCCATCAGGCCGTCGCGGACTTCCAGTGTGCCGACGGTCAGCTCCAGGCCGGCGACGTATCGTTCGGCAATCAGCGAGCGGTGCCGCCTGGCCAGTCGTGATCGGGCCAGGGTTGCCTCACGGCGGTCACGACAGATAACCGTGTCGATGCTGCTTCCCTCACAGGGCGGTTTGAGGACCAGGGGCGGATCGAGCGTGCGTCGTTGGCCGCGGACAAGCAACTCATAGGGCGGCGTCGGCAATCCGTGCTGCAGCATCGCGACCTTGGCGCGGTGCTTATCCATTGCCAGACGGGCGGCTTCCGCGTTGCATCCGACAAACGGCAGTCGTCGATCTTCCAGAATGGATTGAAGGTCGCCGCCCTCGCCCCATCCGCCGTGCATCACCGGGAAAACCACATCGCCACCCCACGCGACGAAATTGTCGAGGGCGGATAGATCCCCGGGTCCGATGTCTCGTTGCTGCACGGCGTGACCGGCGGTCCGCAGCGCTTCGGTCACTTCGGTACCGCTCGAAAGGCTCACGTCCCGCTCGCGGTCCGGGCCGCCGGCAAGCACCATCACCTTGAGCGTTGTCGATGTCATGCCGCCACCACCCTATCTGTCGGCCGGACTGCTCACGAGCGGTCAATCATCGGAACCACCACCAGCCAGACGACGACCGAGAGGCCGATTCCCGCGGCTCCGAGCACCATGCCCGTATAGCATAAACGTGTGCCGAGAAATCCGTGCCGCCGCGTCACGTCGCGCAGGCCCAGCACGCCCAGCACAATCGCGGCCGTACCCGCGGTCAAGCCGATCAGGATCGTGACGGCGTCCAGCACCGATACGACGCCAAAGAGGCCGCTGAAAATCGCGAATGGTGTACGGGCCCGAACCCACCGTCCGATCCGTTCGGCGCGATCGTGTTCGGCGCGGGTTTCGCGGCCGAAAATGGACATGAATAATCCGGGCTGGCTGGGGTAATAACGGGCTAAGCGCTGCTCGACGTGATCTGCCGGGAAATCGGCGTCAGAAGGTCGGGCACGAGTCGTTCCGTGGCAAGCTGCTCGCAGTGGTGGGACATCTTGTCGAAGTTCGTGATCAGATCCTCGACTTTGTCGATCGGGCCAGACTTGCGCACGCTGACGATGACGGCGATCGGCTCGTTGCGCGTTCGACCGCCGCCGCCGCTGCGTCGACCGCGGTTGCGCGTCTTGACCTCGAAGTACGCCTCCATTCCTTCGCGCCCGCCCAGGCGCAGGCCAAAGATCGGCTGCACATCCGTGATCGTGGAATCCGGCCACTGCATCAGGTTCGCCAGCGGTGTGTCGGCGATCAGCGCATCGTAGACCACCTCGTCCTGATTGGCCTTGCACTCAAGGTCGAAGCTGAACCAAAGTTCCTGGTAGGCCACATCGATCGGGCTGATCGACAACTGATAGGGGATCAGTTGCAGAATGTTCCGGTGGAACCGATAGCCTCCATCCATCCGATCAGGATTGCTGGCGCCGCTGCGGACACTGGTGCGGCGCAGAGCCAGCCACCGATACTCGGCCTCGCGACGAGAGGATTCCAGAAGCAACTCGCCGTCGTACCGCCGGAACCGCCGCATCCCCGGCTCGGCCTTGCGCACCTGGTCAAACAGGTGGAGGATGGTCTCCCGATCGTCGGGAAGATCCATCTTCAGCGAGAGCTTGTGGGTTATGTGGAAGTCGGTGCTCAGCGCACCAAAGCTTGTGGCCATCGTAGCTCCTCCACCCGCTGAATCCGTGTCGGAAAGGGCCGCATTCAGATGGAATTATACCATATCATCGCGCCGCGGGAGGCCCCATGAATCGACCCCAGGGCACCCGATTGGGCGGGGGCCGATAATTCTCCCGCCCTTGATTGCTCCCCGCGCAGGGCTATCCTGGTTAGGCTCAGTACCCGACAATCAGCGAAAGGCTCCGAGGAAACTCGACGATTCCCGATAGGTCAATGGGAAGCTCGGGCCCGACAAGTAAATATTCCCCGATAGCTCAATTGGTAGAG
>CAUZBA010000073.1:0-11171 GCA_963577635.1 Phycisphaerae bacterium | reverse complement strand
GGCCCGATCTGCGCCCCGCGAGAAATGGACGACGACTCGGCCATGGATACAGACCTTTAGATCATCCGACGCTACTCGGCACTCCCTTTGCTTTTCATGTGATCCAGCGTCTGGAAGCTGATCTGATCGTGGTCAAGGCGCGCAAAATAGCTCTCTATGACTGCGTTGGGTGCGAGCTTCTGAACGTGGTGGACGGCCCGTTGCAGGTCACCTCGCTGTCGCTCAATGATGTCGATCGAATGTACCTTCAAATAATCGAGATAGAAGGCACAGTTCTGGTGTGCAATCAACACGACCCGCGTGATCTGATGCACATTAATCAGAAACTTCAGGAATTCCATGACGCCTTCTTCGTGACGATACGCTGAGGAATGGCCCGCCAGGCACGCAGGTCCTCCGGGTATGGCCAGCCTGTCGTACCGTGGCAGTTGCAACTTGTGTTTAAGAAACTCATCGATCTGCTGGCCGAATCGACCGTCGCTGCAATATAGCGCAACAGCGTGAATACGATTAGTGTCGAAGGGTACGGCGCTTTGGTATCCGGCGTAATCGGGTTGCCGTGCCGCATGAGTTTTCATGTCACGTACTCTGAGATGTGGCACGGAGCACGGACTGGATATTCGTGGTTCCGCGCTCGATCGCCCGGTCCATTGCCGTCTTGCCCTCGGCATCAGTGGCGGCGGCGTCGGCTCCCGCGTCGATGAGCAACTTGACGATCTCAAGTTGACCGGCCCTGGCCGCGGCGCCCAGCGCCGACTCGGCGGCGAATCCCTTCACCATCGAACCATCCTCGGCAACGGCACGACGCACATGAGCCAACCCGGGATCGGCGTCCAGCAGACGGCGCACGGCATCAAAATCGCCTGCGTTGATCGGCGCGCAAATGTCGTGTGTCGCAGCCATAGACGTTTCGTAACCAACGAAAGGCACGGGAACAGACGCCTTCGAAGCGCCCTGCGGCCCGAAGAGCCGCCCGTAGCCGCCCTACTGCTCCCGCGCAAAGTCCAGAGTACGGCCGCGCCATCAGATTGTCCATGCCCCGCGTCGCTCACCCGCGTTTCAGCCGGCTTTGACAGCCAACCTGACGACATGCACAATGCCGACCCACCGATGTCAAAGAGACCTTCATGACACTGAAGATCCGCGACGCCGAGACATGTGAGCTCGACATGCTGTCCCTGGGCGAGTGCATGGTCCGCCTGTCGCCGCCCGGGCATGGCCGGATTGAGTTCGCGCAATCATTCGACGTGTGGGTTGGAGGCGGAGAATACAACGTCGCCTATGCGATCGCGCGTCTGGGGCTGCGCAGCGGCTGGGTCGGTGGTCTGGTCGACAATGCCGTCGGCAAGATCATCCTCAACCACGCCCGGGCCGCGAATCTGGACACGTCACACGCGGTGATCATGCCCTACGACGGCGTCGGCAATGCAGCGCGGATCGGGCTGAATTTCACCGAGGTCGGCACCGGACCGCGCTCATCCACGACGATGTACGACCGCGGCCATTCGGCCACCGCAAACATGACGTCCGGATCGGTTGACTGGGACCGCATCTTCCGCTCCCGGGGGGTGCGTTGGCTTCACACCGGCGGGATCTTCACCTGCCTGAGCCAGTCCACGCGCCGGATAGCCGCCGAGGCTCTCCAGGCGGCGCACGGGGCCGGCACGATCGTCAGCTACGATCTGAACTTTCGATCCAAGCTCTGGTCGAGCGAGCAGGCGATCGCGGCGACTAGGCCGCTGGTGCCTGCCGTCGACTGTCTGATCGGCAACGAAGAGGACTTCCAGAAGGTGCTCGGCTACGAGGTCGAAGGCGCCGGCGATCTCAAGACACTGCCGATCGAGTCGTACAAGCGCATGGTGCGCCGAGTCGCCGGGGATTACCCGAACCTGAAGGTCATCGGAACAACGCTGCGCGAAGTACTCAGCGCCAACGAGAACAACTGGTCGGCCATCGTGTATTGGGCCGAGACTGACACGTTCTACGAAGGACCGCGTTTCGATCGCCTGATCATCGAAGATCGAGTCGGCGGAGGTGACGGTTTCGCGAGCGGCTTCGCGTACGCCTTTCTCTCAAGTCCCGGTGGCTGCAACCCGCAAGCCGCGGTCGACCTCGGCACGGCTCATGGGGCGCTACTCCAGACCACCGCCGGCGACACGAGCCAGATCACCGCAGACGAGTTAATGCATGTTGCGGCCGGGGGCGGGGCGAGGATTGCGAGGTAGGTTCCTGGAGTGTTCAGGTAGAGAAAAGCAGCAGAGCGGGAGAGCAAGAAAAAATGACTGACTTCGCACAGGGCGGGTAGTCGGTAGGATTTTGACAGGATTTACAGGATGGGATCGGATGATCGACAGGATAGAGTTGGGGGTGGGCGTGGGGACTGACGGACGCGTCTTGACAGAACACAAGAATCCTAACCTGTAGGTCTCCCCTCAGATCCTGTAGATCCTGTCAACTCCCCTCCCCTCTGATTTCCTGCTCTTCCGCTTTTCCGCTCACCTGCTCTATCACACTTGCATCGTCTCGGTCTTTGGACTCACTTCCCCGCCCGCATCACCATCAGACTCGCCGTATGGCCGTGGACGAAGTTCTCGCCGCCGACCGGGCCAAACTCGCCGGCGGCGAAGAATCCGGCCAGGGGAAGGTCGCCCAGCGCGTCGTGGACCATCTGCACATCGGCGTTGGGTTGTTCGAACAGCCGGGTGCCCCTGCCGTTGCACGAAAACAGCAGTGCTCCGTCGGCGGCGCCGTGCAGTTGCTGGGCTTGCAGCAACATCCGAAAGTCCTCCTCGGCGGTCCGATCGTCCCTCACGTGAAACTGGATGGTCTGCCCGACGCGGACCTGCGGGTCCGCGATCGCGATATATCCGCTGTCCTCGTCCACGCCGACGATGTGCTTGATCAGAAAGTCACCGCGCCCGAATCGCTCCTTGTATTCGTTGATCACGCGGCCGACCAGCAACCCCTTATTCTGTACGAGGTGACGGTCTCGCCCGTCGAGGCTCTCAAGCAGTTGCTGCACGACGACGAGGCTGTTCTGCCCACCGATTTCCTGGATGACATGCCGCTGACTTCGGGTGATCACGCACGGCTGGCCAATCGGCCGGCACCCCTGCGAGACGGTGCAGTCCACACGCAGGTCACCGCCGATCGTGACAGCGATCGCGCCGCGGTTCGTCACGCGGCCGTTCAGCAGCAACCGGTTGCCGCCGGGCTTCTCGGCGCCGCTGGCCATCCCGCCAACGACCGGCACGGCCGGAACCGCGAGGCCGAGCGTGGGCAGCAGACTGACCATGGGGATGCTGAAAGGGTCGGCCAGCATCAACATCGCCCGCACAGGGGCGTCGCCGGCGCCGATCTGCTCACGCAATGATTCGGGCGACTCCTTCAGGGCATCCAGATCGAGTTGCTCGTCATTGAAGGGCGTCACCGTCGCGCCGCCCAGGCGTGCGGCGAGGATCGACAGGCCCGGTGCGCCGGCCTCCACTTCGCGCCGGCGCCCGATGACGCCTTCTGCAGTAACGCCCAACACCGTCCGCGGCCCCAGGCCGCGGACGACGCGCTCGTGGATCAGGTCGAACGACCCGGCGTGATCCGCGCTGGCGAACACGACGGCCAGGTCGACGGGTGGACTCAACGTCGCGGTCAGCTCGTTGAGCACTTCGTCGAGCGCCGCGACGGTCGACACCATTTCACTCAGACCAGACGCGAATCGCAGTTCAGTCGTCGTATGAGGCATAGCGTGCACCTTCCTCCCAATCATATCCGACGTGGCGAATGTGAGCGCGAATTCCTCACGAGTTTCACCGCCCAGCGGGGCCCGAAGGTCATCGGGACAACCGGTTCAGGACGCTAGGTTTGGATTCGAAACGCTCTAGCGATTGTCGAGGGGCACGTAGTCCCGCTTGGTCGGGCCGACGTAGACCTGTCGAGGCCTGGAGATGCGCGTGTTTGGATTGTCGAGCACTTCCTTGAACTGAGCGATCCAGCCGGGCATGCGCCCGATGGCGAAAATCACCGTAAACATGTTCGCCGGAATGCCGATGGCACGCATGATGATCCCGGAATAGAAATCGACGTTTGGGTAAAGATTGCGATCCTTGAAGTAACTGTCCTTGAGGGCAACTTCTTCCAGCCGACGGGCAATGTCGAGCAACGGATCGGCGATCTTCAGTTTGCTCAGAACCGCGTCGGCTGACGTCTTGAGTATCCGAGCTCGCGGGTCGAAGTTTTTGTACACGCGGTGGCCGAAACCCCACAGCAGTTCCTCTTTGTTCCGAACACGATCGAGATATTGTTCCAGCGACAGGTTGCCGTCGTGGATTCGCTGGAGCATCTTGAGCACCGCCAGGTTGGCGCCACCGTGTTTCGGGCCCCACAGAGCGCAAACACCCGAGGCACAGCTCGCAAACAGGTTCGCACCGCTCGAGGCCACCATCCGCACCGTGCTGGTGGAGCAGTTCTGTTCGTGATCGGCGTGCAGTATCAGGATCAACTCCAGCGCCTTGATCGCGTCCGCATCTGGGCTGTGCTTGTCAAACGGTTTCGAAAACATCATGTGCAGAAAGTTTTCGCTGTAACGCAGACGCGGGTCCGGATAGACGATCGGCTGGCCGATTGATGTCTTGTAGGCCGCCGCGGCAATCGTTCGCACCTTGCTCAGCAGCCTCGCGGCGGCGGTGAGAAATGTCGACTCGTCCTCGAGATCCATGATGTCGGGGTGATAGCAGGAACATGCGTTGATCATGGCCGACAGGATCGCCATCGGGTGGGCATGGGCGGGGAAGCCGTCGAAGTGGTTCCGCAAGCCCTCGTGCAGCATCTGATGGTCGGACAGCAGTTTGCGAAACCGATTGAGCTGTTCGGCGTTGGGAAGCTCGCCGTATATCAGCAGCCACGCCGTCTCGACGAACGTGCTTTTCTCGGCAAGCTGCTCGATGGGGATACCGCGATAACGCAGGATCCCCTTTTCGCCATCGATATAGGTGATGGATGAGTTGCATGCGCCGGTGTTGCCGTAGCCTTCGTCGAGCGTGATGTAGCCGCTGTTCGACCTGAGCTTGCTGACTTCGATCGCTCGCTCGTTTTCAGAACCGACGACGACGGGCAATTCTAGGATCTGGTCGTCGAGTTGTAGCCGTGCCGTATTGCTCATTGTGTTCCCACCATTACGATCCCACTCGGATTCGATCCCACTCTTATGAGTGCCGCGGTGGCCCACCGCGGCGTCGGGCACCCCGGCATGATGCGTCCGGATGAAAGCGCCTGATCGTGCTGCGCCAGGGGCCATATCCCCGAAAACAATCCACCTTGCCCGTACATCACCTTAGTTGATTTCGGCCGCCCGGGCCACCTGGGCGAAAACCCCCGCCCGCCACGGCACACCATTGATCTGGGCTGCGCCATCGCGCCCGCGTGTCGACCTCGCAGACGCGGCTCAGGCGGTGGCCACCGCCTCGGGCTGAGCCGCCGCCCGCTGCTCAACGAATGTTTTCATCGCCTCGCGAAAATTCTCTCGAAGTTCGTCGGTGAACGCGCCGTCTTTGGCCAACTGCTCGCGCAGCGCCACCGCCGAACCGGCGAAGTATTCGATCAACTGGCGGGCAAACTCGGGCACATCGCTTAACGCGACGCCGTCAAGAAAGCCGTTGGTCCCCGCGAAGATCTGGATCACCTGGTCCACGACGTCCATCGGCTGATACTGCGGTTGCTTGAGCATCTCGACCATGGACGCACCGCGATCGAGCTGGCGCTTCGTGGATTTGTCCAGATCGGTTCCGAGCTGCGCGAACGCTTCCAGTTCGCGAAACGCAGCGAGGTCCAGGCGCAAGCTCCCGGCAATCTGCTTCATCGCCTTGATCTGGGCGTTGCCGCCGACGCGCGACACGCTGATCCCGACGTTGATTGCCGGCCTCACCCCGGCATAGAACAGCTCCGGCGTCAGGTAGATCTGACCGTCGGTGATGGAGATCACATTCGTCGGGATGTAGGCTGAAACGTCACCCTCTTGAGTTTCGATAATAGGTAGCGCGGTGAGCGATCCGCCGCCGTTCTCGTCGCTCAGCTTCGTCGCCCGTTCGAGCAGACGGCTGTGCAGGTAGAACACGTCGCCCGGATACGCCTCGCGGCCGGGCGGGCGGCGCAAGAGCAAGGAAAGCTGCCGGTACGCGACAGCCTGCTTCGACAGATCGTCGTACACACACAGGACGTGCTTGCCTTGCCACATGAAGTATTCGCCCATCGCGCAGCCGCTGTAGGGCGCCACGTACTGCATCGGCGCCGGCTCCGAAGCCCCCGCGACGATGACGACGGTATAATCCATCGCTCCCTGCTCGCGAAGCGCCTCGACCAGGGCGGCCACGGTCGACTCCTTCTGGCCCACCGCGACGTATATGCAGTAGACCGGCGCATCGGTCTGATGTGTGTACCGCTGGTTGATGATCGTGTCGATCGCGACTGCGGTCTTGCCCGTCTTGCGGTCGCCGATGATCAACTCGCGCTGGCCGCGGCCGATCGGGATCATCGCGTCGATCGCCTTGATCCCCGTCTGCAAGGGTTCCTTCACCGGCTGGCGCTCGGCGATCGTGGGCGCGATGATGTCGACCTTGCGATGCTCGGTTGCCTGGATCGGGCCCTGGCCGTCCACCGGCTCGCCCAGGGAGTTGACGACCCGGCCGAGCATCCCCTCGCCAACGGGCACCGACAGCAGTCGCCCGGTCGAGCGCACGCTCATGCCTTCCTTGATTTCAAGGTAGTCACCGTAGATGACGGCCCCGACCGTATCCTGTTCGAGGTTGAACACCTGCCCGCTGACCGAATGGGCCGACGACCCGCCCGACTTTCCGGCCTTGCCGGCCACTTCGAAGTCAAGCATCTCACCGGCCATGGCATTGGACAGGCCGTACACGCGAGCGATGCCGTCTCCGACCTCGATGACCTGACCAACCTGCGACACCTCCAGTTCGGTCGCATACTGTTGGATCTCCTGCCGGATGAGGTTCGTGATTTCGTCAGTGTTGATTTTCATAGGTTATTACCCGTCACTCACCAGCGACTCGAGCTTCTGCCTGGCGTCACCGCGACCGGTGACGACTATTCTTTGCTGCATCATACGAAGCTGCGCCGCGACCGAACCATCCACCAGGCGATCGCCCACGCGCAGCTTCAACCCGCCAATCAGCTTCGGGTCTTCGCATTGGCGAAGCACGACACGGCCGCCGACCACTTCACCAAGGCGCCGAGCCACCCGGTCTGCCTCCTCGGGTGCCATCCGTTTCACGACGAACGCGTCGACGCGCACGATGCCGCGCCGCTCATCAACAAGTTGCGCTACGGCCTTGACGACCCCCCGGGTCCGGTCGAGTCGGTTCTTCCTGTTCGCCACCTGAAGGAATCGATAGACCAGGTCGCCCACGCGACCCTTGAGCAGATTGTCGATGCTGTGCGCACGCTGCTCGACGGACAACATCCGCGAACAGAGCAACCGCAGCAGCTGCGGCTGCTTCGTCAACAACTCGCCGATCTGTTGCATCTCATCGGCGACCTCGTCCATGGCACCGGCCTCTTCGGCCGCCCCGAGAAGAGCCTCGGCGTAGATCTGATCGAGCGATTGGACGATGTCGTCACCATTTTGCGTCACGGGCAACTCCCGATGGGATACGATCCCGTTCAGTTGCGTTTGCGGGCAAGTTGATCGAGAGACTCAGCGATCAGTTGCTGTTGATCCGTTGCGCTGATCTCGCGCTGCAGAATCCGCCCGGCCACCGCGGTGGACAGTTCGGCGATGTCGCCGTAGACCTCGTTGAGGGCCAGTTCCTTCGCGGCTCGTATGTCACGTGTCGCCCGCTGGCGCATCTGCGTGATCTGCTGCTGGGCGTCGTCCTTGATCTGCTGCCCAATCCGTTCGGCATCCTGCCGGCTGCGGTCGATGATCTTCTGCGCCTCGCTCTGTGCTTCAAGCAACTTGCCCTGATATTGCTTGAGCGTGCTGTCCGCCTCATTGGCCGCGTTCTGCGCATCGGTCAGATCCCGGCGGATCCTGTCCTCTCGATCCTGGAGACCCTGAAGAATGTGGCCCCAGGCATACTTTTTCAGAACCACCAGAACGACAATGAAAACGATCGCGGCGGCGATGGCCTGGTAGATCGTCCCCGCAAAGGGATTCGCTCCCTTTTCGGCCGCCATCGATTGGGATGCGGCGAGCAACACCAACACCGGCACGATGCCCATGATAAATCGATTCATGATCTGACCTCACACTTCCGCAAAGGGCCACGGGTCGCACCGCGGCGGGGCCATGCCGTCAGCCACCACAACCGCTCGCCGCATGATCGCGGCCCGAATCACCGATTCACCGTCAAATCGTTAGCGCTACCAAGAGTGTCACCACCACGCCAAACAGCGCAACGCCATCGATCAGGGCCGCTGAAAGGAGCATGGACGTAAAGATTTGGCCGCCCGCCTCGGGCTGGCGCGCGATCGACTCGGTCGCCGAGCTGCCGATGTTTCCGATGCCGCGTCCCGCACCCATCACGACCAGACCCGCGCCGATCGCGGCCCCGAACCAGGCCACCTGGTTGCCCTGCGGGAACACCCAGGAGGTGCCCGCCACTGCGGCCGGCGCGGCCTCCGCTGCCTCCGCGGCCTCGGGCGCTGCCTGCGCCGGGGCCGCGACAAGCCACATGCCCATCATCACTCCAAGTACCAGAAACTTTTTCATCCTAAATGCTCCCGAATCATTGATGTGGCGAGGTCACATCGGTTAACCCCCACCCTCGCGGGACCGCCGGCTGCCTCACTCGACCGGCAGGGGGTTGTTCAACCGTGTCAATGCGCCGGCACCTCCGCGCCGTGTTCGTCGTGATCATCGTGCGCGTGCACCACCAACTGACTCAGGAACAGGCAAGTCAGAAAAGTGAAGATGTACGCCTGGATGAACGCGACGAGGATTTCCAGGAAGTAGATGGCGATCGTCCCGGCCAGCGGCAGCAGGGCCAGGCCGTGGCCGGTCACGCCGCCGAATCCGGTCGCCAGTCCCACGACAAAGCTCAGCAGCGTGGCCACGATGATGTGCCCGCCGGTCATGTTCGCAAACAGCCGCAATGCCAGGGCCACGGGTTTCACGAATATGCCGATGATCTCGACGGGAATCATGATCGGCCACATGTAAGGCGGCGCCCCTGCCGTCAGGTGCTTCGCGAACCCGATCGGATCCTTGAGCATCGCTGTTCCGTTGAACCAGACGAAGGCAATGCCGGCCAGCGTGCCCGTCACCCAGATGGATTGCGTGGCGGTTCCGCCGATTCCGACGGCGTGTCCGTCCACCGGGTTCAGACCGATGAGCGCGGTCAGATCGACGAGCGGCACGAGGCCGACCAGGTTGTTGATCAGGATGAAGAAGAAAAACGTCCACAACATGGGGACGTAGCGGTCGGTCTGCTCGCGAAGGACCGGACGAAACACCTCCTCGCGCAGATACAGACAGATCGCCTCGACGATGTTCGCCATCGTGCCGCGTGTCCGAAGATCGTCGAGTGAACCGGTCTGGCCTGTGGCGATGCGCCGCGCCGCCGGGATGACGATCAGCAGCGTCAGGGCGCCGCTGATCAGGAGCATCATCGTGACGTTGCTCACCAGCCAGGTGCCGTACAGCATCTTGTCCGTCACGTGGTCGACGGGGTTCGAGGCCGCAAGTGTCAGTGCCAGACCACTCAACGCAGGGTCTCCACGACGACGTTTCCTCGCGGGTCCCGCCCTGACTCGGCGCCGAACGACCCGCCTGTCGGGTTGGCTGAGCGATCCCAGATCGACCGACCCACTAACGCGACTTCCACGAACAGCAGCGGAATGTACATCCCCAGAAGGGTGGTGACCCAGGGTCCGGCGGGCACGCGGCCCGAACGAACCGCGATGACGGTCGCCAGGATGCACACGCACACGCGGATGGCGGCCCCAAGAAAGTACCCGTGAACGGTCGGCAGCAGGCCAGAACGGTGCAGCAGTGCCACGGGCACGATGCCGGCCAGTGACGAGGCCCAGACCACCAGCGCGGCCCACACGACGGCACGGCGACCGCCGCCGCCAGCGCCGCCGAAATCTGCAATCAGCCACCACGCCGCCGCCAGCAACAGCGCCGACGCGAGCGTCAGGACGGCCGCAGCGGTCGCGAATCGGAACGTGCAGTGTGCGGGTCGATCCGCCATACGCATAGGAATCACTGTCTTATGAACTAACGTGTTCGAATCACCGCGACTGCATCAGCGTGCCATCAACTACTGAAGAAACGCGAACCCCGCCTCCACAGGTTGTAAATGCCTCCGATCGTGCCGATGGCCAATCCGCCGATCATCAGCCAGGGGGTTGAACCGAACTTTGCGTCCAGCCACCACCCGCCGAGCGTCAGGACTAACACGGCGCCGCACAGTTCGAGGCCCGCGCCCGCGAGCACCATCGGCTTCGGCCCGCCCTGCGGCAGGTACTTGCGCCGAAGCCGGGCCGTTCGATCGTCGGCGTCGGCATCCTGCTTGGGCTCATCGGGTCCGTCATGGGGTTCCGAAGGCTGCGGGTGCATTTCGGTCAGGCCATGGTGCTGCGACCGCATCCATCGAATACAGCCCGTCGCGCCCCGTGGCGCGACGCCCGGTTCGCCCGCAGATCCCTGGAAATTCGGGCCTGCCTGACGTTTAGAGCGTTCTCGCCTTAACCCTCGCCTCAACCGTAGTGTCTTGAACGTCGGCGAAGCAAGCCTGGTGCGGAGGGCGAAGTCCGCTGCGGCGGATCCGCAAGGGCGGACACGCGACCCCTCAGTGGGTTGCCGATATCCGCCAGTACTGGCGGAACAAAGCCAGGCGCTGCTGCAGGCAGTTCAGGACGCGACGGTTGGGGTGAGACCGCTCTAGCGCGGTCGCAGAGTAGTAGACCCCCATGACAGTGTCAACCGCTTGCGGAACACGGTCTAATACGCATTTGGATTAATTTTCGCGCGCATGTTCGGCGCCTGTTAGGTTGCGCATTTGTCGTGTCCCTGTAATGACGTGAAGTGAGATTCCTTTGGCATGGAGGCCCGCAATGGACATTCCGCTTCGCAATCCGTTTGACCTGGCTGAGTTGGACAGACGTGTCCGCGTCGAGAGCAATGCAAAGCAACGAGACCGCTACCACGCGGTGCGGCT